>CAYVLG010000184.1:0-2929 GCA_964452345.1 uncultured Lachnospiraceae bacterium | reverse complement strand
ATATGGAATCTCTCGGAAAAACGGAATTTCTCTTCCCTTATTTAAATATAAACAACCGCCGGGAGCTGGCAAAAGAGCTTTTCGGCTACCTTGCTCCCCATTTCAAAGACATCACGTTAAAGGAAATCAGACACGCGATAAAAATCGGCTTTGAGGAATACGAAAAATATATGACGGCAGTAAAACGCGAGGGAGAGAGAGCCGTCGCTTGGGCAAGAGAGCACGGGAACCGCATAATGGTGCTCGCAGGCAGACCGTACCATGTTGACGCGGAGATAGGACACGGCATCGACAAGCTGGCAAATTCGCTCGGATTCGCAGTTGTAAGCGAGGACAGCGTAGCTCATTTGGCGGAACATCAGGACGTAAACGTACTTAATCAGTGGACATATCACTCAAGACTTTACAAGTCGGCAAAATTTGCCTCCGAAAACAGCGACGTAGAGCTCGTACAGCTTGTTTCCTTCGGCTGCGGCGTAGACGCCATAACCACGGACGAGGTACGCTCAATACTCGAGAGAAACGGTAAATTTTATACACAAATCAAAATAGACGAAATAACAAACCTCGGAGCGGTAAAAATAAGACTTCGCAGTCTTATGGGCGCGCTTGAGCAATGAAGGAGGCAAAATGAGTACAGGCTATATTCCATTTACCGAGGAAATGAAGAAGGAATACACGATTCTTATACCGAATATGCTTCCGATGCACTTTAAGCTCATTTCCAAGGTATTCAACAGCTACGGCTATAAAACAGAGCTTCTGCTGACGCAGGGGCAAAAAATCAAGGATACGGGCTTGAAATACTGTCACAACGACACCTGCTATCCGGCAATTTTAGTCATCGGACAGTTTATCGACGCATTACAGAGCGGAAAATACGATCCCGATAAAGTTGCGCTGATAATGTTTCAAACGGGGGGCGGCTGCCGAGCCTCGAATTACATAAATCTTATACGTAAGGCTCTCGCAAAAGCGGGCTATTTGCATGTTCCCGTAATATCCTTCAGTTTCTCGGGGCTCGAAAAGCACCCCGGTTTCAAGCTGACACTACCGATAATTTACAGAATGATGTACGGTGTGTTCTACGGAGACCTTTTAATGCTTTTAAGAAATCAGTGCACCCCGTATGAAATAAGGAAGGGGCAGGCACAGGAGCTTGCCGACAAATGGACCGACAGACTTGTTGAGGAAATGTCGTCCGGAAAAATGTCCTATAAGAAAGTCAAGGAAAATTACAAAAAAATCGTCGATGACTTTCGCAATATTCCGCTTGAGGACACAAAAAAAGTCAAGGTCGGAATTGTCGGCGAGATATTCGTAAAGTATTCTCCGCTTGCAAACAACAGCCTTGAGGAATTCCTCGTCAAGGAAGGCGCGGAAGTAACCGTCCCCGGGCTTGTCGACTTCTGCCTCTACTGCGTTTACAACAGTCTTATGGACAGAGAGCTTTACGGAAGAAACAAAAAAACCTACGGTATATACAAAATCGTATATAAGTTTCTACTCAAAAAACAGCGCGACGTTATCGACGTTATAAAGGAAATTTCCGACTTCGAGCCTCCGACGCCGTTTTCGCATACCGTATCGCTCGTTCAGGGCTATATAGGTATAGGAACAAAAATGGGTGAGGGCTGGCTTTTAACTGCCGAGATGCTGGAGCTTGCGGATAAAGGAGTGCGAAATATCGTTTGCACACAGCCCTTCGGATGTCTCCCAAACCACATTTGCGGCAAAGGTATGATGAAACCAATAAAGGAGAGAAATCCCGATATCAACATAGTTGCCATCGACTATGACGCCGGAGCCACGGCGGTAAATCAGGAAAACCGCATAAAGCTTATGCTTGCAAACAGCAAGGATACCGCAGACACCCTTTGCTGAAATATTACAGTCCGCAGCCGAAAAATATCGGCTGCGGATTATTTTTTACATATATTTTGAAAAAATATAAATTTCCTATTGACAAGCAATAATATTTATGATATACTTTATACAGTAAAGCACGTGTTAATGTGCAAATCAGGAGGGATATATGGATATAATAAAAGAGCTTGAAAACATGCGAAAAAGAATTTTGCAGGAAATAAACACCGAGTTTGATATTCTCATAGAGCAAATGTCCGCCTCTGAAGAAATATCGCCCGTAAGCGTACCTGCGGCTCCGTATGAAATATCTTATCCGCTGACTGCCGGCGGAAAGCTTTTCAAGGGTAAAAAACCGTCGTCGGTTCGTTTCGGCGGCGAAGCTCCGATAAACATTTTCACGTGGAAGCAGCTTGTGGAAACGGTTATGACAAAATGTATTTCCGTTAAGACATACCGCGATAAGCTATATTCTCTATGCGGAAAGGTTTCGGGAAAAAAAAGAACGCTCCTGTCAGACAAATCGGAAGGAATGAGAAGCCCGATAAAAATTGCGGACGGAATTTTTATGGAAGCACACTACGACACCGAAACGCTCATAAGCATTCTTATCACGAAAATACTTATACCGATAGGTTACGATTACAGCAGTATTCAAGTCACCGTCATAAACAAATAAACGAATTGGAGGAACAAAGATGTATAAAGCAAAAATTGCGGATTATTACGTAAACGACAGCGGAATATTTTATCTTTTGAAGGAAAAACTCGATATGGCTCCGATAATGAATCACCCGCTGAACAGAGGCGAAGAGCTTGCGGAAGCACGGGATCATTGGAATATCGAAACTCATTGGCTTGCCGTATTCGGAGAAAAACAACCGTTTGAGGGATATCGGCGCGGCTGCACCGTAAGCTTTGATTTTTCAAGCACAACCTTTTATTCGCGTATGCAGCACGGAACGGAAAAGATTTTTAACGTAAGAAATATAAATGTCACAAAGCTCGAAGCCGCAGGAAAATAACAGACAAAGCTCCCTCCCGTTTTATTAGGAGGGAGTTT
>CAYVLG010000183.1:0-2950 GCA_964452345.1 uncultured Lachnospiraceae bacterium | reverse complement strand
AGCTCTTGCATCGGAAAATGCAATCGCGTCGGGGTTACCGTGCAGATAAACGACGACGTTCACGTCGGCATTACCCGTGACAACTTCAGAGAATTTTTCACGGAAAATATATTAAAGCCAATTCTGAACGAAAGGAATTAACGGTATGCCGAACTGTCTTACACTGAAAAAATCCAATTGCAAAAACTGCTATAAGTGTATTCGCTACTGCCCCGTCAAGGCAATTCGCTTCTCGGGCAATCAGGCGCACATAATAGGCAACGAATGTATCCTGTGCGGTCATTGCTTCGTCGTCTGCCCGCAAAATGCGAAGGAAATAGTTGACGAAACGGAAAAGGTTAAGGTATTTCTGCAAAGCGGTGATCCCGTCATCGTAAGTCTTGCGCCGTCATTCATCGCGAATTACGACGGAGTGGGTATTGAAGCTATGCGCCGTGCACTGAAAAGGCTCGGCTTTTTTGCAGTTGAAGAGACGGCGGTAGGAGCGACAATCGTAAAGCGTGAATACGAAAGAATGCTTCGCGAGGACGGGCGTGATGTTATAATTACGTCCTGCTGTCACTCCATAAACCTGCTTATACAACAATATTTTCCCGCAGAGCTTGAATATCTCGCCGACGTTATGTCGCCTATGCAGGCGCACTGCGCGGATATAAAAAGAAGATATCCAAAGGCAAAAACGGTATTTATAGGTCCTTGCGTCGCAAAAAAGGACGAGGCGGAATATTATGAGGGAACGGTTGATGCAGTGCTCACATTTGAGGAGCTGACAAATTGGTTAAAAGCGGAGCACATAGAGCTTGAAGCAGAGATGGATTCCGATGAGGAAAGCCGCGCACGCTTCTTCCCCACCGCGGGCGGAATACTGAAAACCATGACGGAGCGAATACCCGAATATACTTATATGGCAATCGACGGAGTCGACAACTGCATTTCCGCACTCAAGGACATAGAAAGCGGCAGAGTACACAGATGCTTTATAGAGATGTCCGCATGCGTCGGAAGCTGTATAGGCGGTCCCGTAATGGAAAAATTCCACTGCTCGCCGATCAAGGATTATATGACGGTAGCAGAATATGCCGGTAACCGCGATTTCAGCGTCGCACCCGTCGACCCGATGTCTCTTAAAAAGCATTTTACATTTATAGAACACAAGCTCGCCATGCCGTCGGAAACGGAAATTTCCGCCGTACTGCGGCAAATGGGCAAATTCAAGCCGTCGGACGAGCTTAACTGCGGCTCCTGCGGCTACAACACCTGCCGCGAAAAGGCTATCGCGATTTATCAGGGCAAGGCGGAAATATCGATGTGTCTGCCGTTTTTGAAGGACAAGGCGGAAAGCTTTTCGGATACCATCGTCAAAAACACGCCGAACGGTCTGATTGTATTAAACGAAAATCTCGAGGTACAGCAGATTAATGCCGCCGCAAAGAAAATAATGAACATACGCTCCGCGTCCGACGTGCTCGGAGAGCCTGTGGTGCGCATACTCGATCCGTCTGTTTTTGTCAAGGTTAAAAGCAGCGGACGAAACGTGCGCGACCAGCGTGTTTACCTTGCCGAATATAAGCGTTACGTCGAGCAAACGGTAGTCTACGACAAGGAGTCGAGGCTTCTCGTCGGCATTATGCGCGACGTTACGGACGAGGAAACGGAGCGCAAAAAGAAAGAGAACATAAGCCGTCAGACGGTTGAGGTCGCGGACAAGGTTGTCGACAAGCAGATGCGGATAGTTCAGGAAATCGCTTCTCTTCTCGGAGAAACTGCCGCCGAAACCAAAATCGCTCTTACAAAGCTGAAGGAGTCGATATCGGATGAATGATCTGTGTGCCGACATCGGCTATAAAAGTATAAACCATTTCGGAGAAGAGCTGTGCGGCGACCACGTGGACGTGGTGGAGGAAAACGAAAATTCCACCGTCATAGTCCTTGCCGACGGACTCGGAAGCGGGGTTAAAGCAAGCATTCTGTCGACGCTGACGTCGAAAATCATTTCTACGATGATGGCAGCGGGCTTGCCGATAGAAGAATGTGTTGCGACCATCGCCGCAACTCTGCCCGTGTGCTCGGTACGCGGAGTCGCGTACTCAACGTTCACGATTATTCATTTGCGTGACAATGACGTTGCGGAAATTATTCAGTACGACAACCCTCAGGTTATCGTGCTCCGCGACGATAAAAATTACAATTACCCCAAAACCGAGTTAAATATAGGCGGAAAGAAAATTTTTCAATCCACGCTTAAGCTGCGTGAAAACGACGTTTTCGTCGCAATGAGCGACGGCTGTCCGCACGCAGGACTCGGCGGACTTTACAATTTCGGCTGGAAGCGCGAGGATATTATAGATTTTGTGGAAACAATCGCCCCCGGCGGCTACACCGCAAAAAATATGTCGACAATACTTGTTGACGAATGCGAAAAGCTTTACGGCGGCAAGCCCGGAGACGACACCACGGCATGCGTCGTAAAAATACGCAGGCGCGAGCCCATGAACATACTGTTCGGCCCGCCGTCAAACCGCGACGACTGCGACCGAATGATGTCCCTGTTCTTCTCAAAAGAAGGCAAGCACATTATTTGCGGCGGAACCACGTCGTCGATAGCCGCAAAATACCTCGGCAAGCCATTAAAGGCAAGCTTGAATTTCGAACGCTCGGACGTACCGCCGATAGCGGAAATCGAGGGCGTCGACCTCGTAACCGAGGGGGTAATTACGGTAAACAAGGTGCTCGAATATGCCAAGGACTATTTGGGCGAAAACCTTATGTACGAGCATTGGAGCTTTAAGCGCGACGGTGCTTCGCTTATTTGCCGCCTGCTGTTCGAGGAGGCGACAGACATAAATTTTTACGTGGGCAGAGCCATAAACCCCGCCCATCAAAATCCCGACCTGCCGATAAATTTCAATATAAAGATGAATTTGGTCGAGGAGCTTTCCGCGTGTCTCAA
>CAYVLG010000182.1:0-2953 GCA_964452345.1 uncultured Lachnospiraceae bacterium | reverse complement strand
GTTTGCAACGTCGAATCGGTTTACAACGTATACCGTGCGATGAACGGACACCCCGTAACGGATAAGCTTGTTACGGTTGCGGGAGAAGTAAAAAATCCAAAGACACTGATTGTACCGATAGGCACGAAAATATCCTCCCTCATAACAGCCGCAGGCGGAGTTACGGCGGATAATCCCGAATACGTTTCGGGAGGTCCAATGATGGGAAAAATCGTATCTCCCAACGATACGGTGACAAAGACCACAAACGCAATTCTTGTTCTTCCCTCCGACCATACGGTCGTAATGAACAAAAAGAGAAGCTTTAAAATCAATATGCGCCGTACCGCATCGGTCTGCTGTCAATGCAGAAGCTGTACCGATTTGTGTTCAAGACACGTTATCGGCTATCCCGTGGAGCCTCACGCCGTAATGCGTCTGCTTTCAAACGGCGGAAGAGGCGATATGTCCGTAATATCGGGAGCGATGTTCTGCTCCGGCTGCGGTCTTTGCGAGGCATATTCCTGTCCGCAGGGGCTGTCCCCGCGCTCGGTTATCGCCGAAATGAAGGCGGCCGCGAGAGCAAACGGCTTGAAGCCGCCTCAGGGTATAGAGCCGGAGCCGGTAAAGGACGCCGATATGAAGCGCGTCTCGGTCGAAAGACTAACCGCACGCCTCGGACTGACAAAATATAACGTTCCCGCTCCGCTGTCGGGAGAGCTTACCGCAGGAACCGTAAAAATAATGCTTTCCCAGCATATCGGAGTACCTGCCGCAGCGTGCGTCGAGGAGGGAGACACCGTGAAAAAAGGCGACGTAATCGCCCAAGCTCCCGAAAACGCGTTAAGCGTGAATATACACGCCTCCATAGACGGCAAGGTTACCACCGTCAACGAAAAATTCATAAGAATAACCAAGCTTTGATAAGGAGCACAAATAATGAAAAAAGCTCTCGGAATGATAGAATTTAAAACAGTTGCCTCGGGAATTACGGCAACCGATGTTATGCTGAAAACGGCGGACGTCGAAATTATTCAGGCAAATCCCGTCTGCCCAGGCAAATATCTCGCCACAATTGCGGGAGAAATAAGCTCGGTAAAGGCGGCGATAGACGCGGCGGAGGCATACAATCATTCAATGCTCATAGACAAATTCGTGCTTGGAAATCCGCACGATACAGTACAGCCCGCAATCTGCGGTGCGCTTGAAATAAGCAACAAAAACGCCATAGGAATAATCGAAACCTATACCGCCGCTTCTGCGGTCGTAGCCGCCGATACCGCGGCAAAAACCGCGCTTGTCGAGCTGATTGAGGTCAGACTTGCAAAGGGTATGTGCGGAAAATCATACGTCATACTCACGGGAAGCGTATCGTCAGTGACCGCGGCAATAGAGCGCGCAAAGTCGGGAATAGAGGACGGACTTTTCCTCGATTCTTCCGTAATTGCAGGTCCCGACCCAAGACTTTGGGACAGCATTCTTTAAAAATTACAGAAGGAGGCATACCCTTGCTTGCCATTGAAAGAAAACGTGAAATAATAGCGCGGCTCGACAGCGACGGCAAGGTCATCGTGTCAGAGCTTGCACGCGACTTCGGAGTTACCGAAGAAACAATTCGCCGTGACCTCGAGAAGCTCGACCGCGAGGGTCTCGCGTCAAAAACCTACGGAGGCGCGGTTTCAAACAAGCCAAGCGCCGTGGATCTTCCCTACAACGTGCGCGAGGGCGTCAACGTCGAACAGAAAAAAGAAATTGCCGATAAAATCTGCGATATGATACGCGACGGTGAAAAGATTATGCTGGACTCCAGCTCGACTGCTCTCTACGTAATAAAAAAAATAAAAGAAAAGAAAAATCTTACCGTAATCACAAATTCCCTGAAAATTCTGCTGGAGCTTGCGGATAAGCAGGATTGGACGGTGCTTTCGACGGGCGGCGTATTAAAAAAAGGCGCGCTGTCGCTTATGGGCTCGTCGGCGGAAAAAATGATTTCCTCCTACCACGTCGATACCGCGATATGCTCGTGCAAGGGCATAGATATGTCCTTGGGAATTACGGACTCCAACGAAAACGACAGTCTCATAAAACAGGCAATGATAAACGCGGCAGACCGCCGTATACTTGCCGTAGACTCCGAAAAGCTTGACAAAAAATCTTTTGTCAAGGTATGCGCCCCATCCGATATAGACATTATCGTCACCGACGCAGAGCCGTCCGAACGCTGGATTGGCTTTTGCCGTGAAAATAATATAGAATTGGTATACTGAAAGGAACTTAATTATGAAAATATTGGTACTCAATGCAGGAAGCTCGTCTCTCAAATATCAGCTTTTCGATATGGAAAGCTCTGACGTACTTGCAAAAGGTCTTTGCGAAAGAATAGGCGCGGGCGGTTCAATTACACACAAACGGCCCAACGCCGAAAATCATACGGAGGAGCTTGAGCTGTCAGACCACGGCGCGGCTCTTTCGCGCGTGCTTGAGCTTCTCGTATCGAAGGAATACGGAGTTATCGGCAGTATTTCCGATATAGACGCCGTAGGTCACAGAGGTATACACGGCGGAGAAAAAATAAAAGAATCTGTTTTGATAACCGAAAGCGTTATAAAATATCTCGAAACCTTAATTCCGTTAAATCCCCTCCACGGTCCTCCGTCCATTGCGGGAATAAAGGCGTGCCTCGCGCTTATGCCCAACGTTCCGCAGGCGGCGGTATTCGATACGGCATTCTATTCGGATATAGAGGATTTCAGATACATATACCCCATTCCGTACGAATTTTACGAAAATGACCGCATACGCCGCTACGGTTTTCACGGCACGTCTCACAGATACGTAAGCATGGAAATGGCTAAAATACTCGGCAAGCCTATCGAGGAGCTGAAGATAATAACCTGTCACCTCGGCAACGGCTCGTCCATCACCGCAGTTGACGGCGGCAAGGCGATAGATACCTCTATGGGCTTTACGCCTC
>CAYVLG010000181.1:0-2970 GCA_964452345.1 uncultured Lachnospiraceae bacterium | reverse complement strand
CGGGGTCGGGAATATGAACCTGGTCGAGATCGTCAACCTTCATTCCTTCACGGCGGACTATTTTGGCGGGAATGCCTACCGCGGTGCAGTTGTCGGGGATTTCTTCGAGCACAACCGCATTGGAGGCGATTTTTGTATTGTTTCCTATTTTAAAGGGACCGAGTACTTTGGCACCCGAACCTACCATTACGTTATTGCCGAGCGTCGGGTGACGCTTGCCGACGTCCTTTCCCGTTCCTCCGAGGGTAACTCCTTGGTAAAGCGTGCAGTTGTCGCCGATTTCTGCCGTCTCGCCTATAACAACGCCCATTCCGTGGTCGATTACGAGCCCTTTGCCGATTTTTGCCCCGGGGTGTATTTCTATACCCGTAAAAAATCTTGCCGTCTGGCTTACCGCTCTTGCCGCAAAATATTTCTTTTTTTCGTGCAAAGCGTGTGATACTCTATATGCCATCAGTGCGTGTATGCCCGGGTACAAAAGAAGAACCTCCGCATTGCTTCTTGCCGCGGGGTCGCGTTCTCTTACCGCTTTTACGTCGTCCATAACTGTTTTTTTTGCATTTTTTAAGCTTTTTGCCGCGCTATCGAGCCGTTGGTCGAAAGCACTCGATAATTTTTTTATTTTTTCGGAATTGTTCATATAACCTCCACATAAAAAGCTATACAGATACCGCTGAAAAATTAAGCCTCTGCGCCTTAACGGCGCAGAGGCGTTTTATCGCGGTTCCACTCTGCTTAAAGTCCGAATTTCGGACTTTGTCTTTTGTCCTTTAACGCAGGAAACGCCATGTCCTACAAAAATTTTCGGACACGGTCCTAACGGGTGCACAGCCCGAATTTGCCAAGCTTTCCGCTTTCAGCCTTCGGCGGAAATTCTCTGTCATAGCTGCTTCGGTTTCTTCCCGATCATTGGATTTATATATACTATATTATACACGATTTTAGGGTGTTTGTAAAGGGATATTGAAAAAATTATTCCGTTTTTTCAATATAATCCTTCATCAGCGCGTCCTGCAGTGTTTTTAGCAGCTTCGGAGATTTGCCTCCTACGGGGACTCCGTCTACTCGGCTTACGGGTCTGCAAAGAGTTCCCGAAGCCGTCACAATTATTTCGTCTGCCTTCATAAGCTCGTCAAGCGTATAAGGCTCCTCGTAAACGGGTACGCCGATACGCTTGCACAGAGACAGCAAATGAGCTCTTGCGACGCCTGCGAGAATCATATTGTCCGCGGGTGCGGTTTTCAGGCTTCCGTCGCTTTGAATTATCGAAATATTGGAATGAGCGCATTCGGTGACGCGTCCGTTTCTGTGAAATACCGCCTCGTCCGCTCCCGCAGCCTCTGCCGCCGCCGAGGCAAGTACCGTCGGAATGAGATTCAGCGTTTTCATATTGCAGTGGAGAAAACGTGTATCTTCCATGCTTATCAGTGTCATCGGAGTATATATATCTTTTATTTTCATCGGGCGGAGCGTTATCCATACATTTGCCTTCAAATCCTTTTGCGGTGCGTGGTTTCTCATTTGCGTTCCGCGCGATACCTGCCAATATACGATTTGTTCATGAGAATCGAGCAGAGGTACAAGGCTTTTTATTATATCCGAAAATTCCGCCTTCGTATGCGGAATGTCTATTCCGAGAAGCTTTGCGCTGTCGTAAAGTCTGTCCATATGCTCGTCGAGCGAGTATATTTTATAGTTACGGCAATACGCCACCTCAAAAATTCCGTCTCCGAAATAGCAAGCGCGGTCGTTCATCGGTACGGTCATTTGCTCGAGCTCGCCGTACCTCCCGTTGTAATATCCCAAAGTTTCCATATATGCTTCCTTTCAAGCCTGCATTACTATAATTTATGCTTTCATCGGATTAATTATAACACACATAAACGCCGTTGTCAATCGCGGAAAAAAATTCTTTGTCAAAGCATTGATTTTTTTTTTGTAATATGATATAATATAACAAAATAAAAATTTTTGTATTTTGTGAGGTGTAACGCGGTTGAAAAATATTCTTCATAATACAATTCTCGGAGCAAAGATATCCGAGGCATTATCGTCGGTGCTTCCCGTTACGGGCATAGTTTTGCTGCTTTTGGCAACGATAGTCCCCGTAACTGCCGAAATGCTGATGGTGTTCCTTATAGGTGCAATTCTTCTTATTGTCGGAATGGGGCTGTTTACGCTCGGCGCGGAAACTGCAATGACTCCTATGGGACAGTACGTCGGCGCGAAAATTACAAAATCGCGCAATCTTCCGATAATCATATTCGTAGCCCTTTTTGTAGGCACGATGATAACGGTATCGGAGCCCGATTTGCAGGTGCTTGCAAATCAGATATCCTCCATTCCGTCGACCGTTCTCATATGGTCGGTCGCTCTCGGCGTCGGCATACTGCTTGTCGTTGCCATGCTCCGTATAATTTTCAAAATAAAGCTCAAATATCTGCTTATCGGACTTTATGCGATTGTTTTCTTAATTGTTGCTTTTGTTCCGGATAATTTTATAGCCGTCGCTTTCGATTCCGGCGGAGTTACCACAGGTCCGATGACCGTGCCGTTTATAATGGCTCTCGGCGTCGGAGTTGCTTCCATACGCTCGGACGACGGAGGCTCGGACAGCTTCGGTCTGGTTGCACTTTGCTCGATAGGACCGATAATAGCGGTAATGCTCCTGGGTATCTTTTACAGCGGAGACGCTACCGCTCAAACAGATTATGCCCTTAACATAGCCAACAGCTCGCGCGACATAATTGCGGCGTTTCTGAAGCAGATTCCGCACTATGCCAAGGAGGTTGCCGTTGCTGTCGGACCGATTGTTATTTTCTTCCTTATATTCCGCCTTGTAAGCGGCGGACGCGGAGAGCGCGGACTCGGAAAAATACTTGTCGGCGTTGCGTATACTTACGTCGGACTCATACTTTTCCTTACGGGCGTCAACGTCGGCTTTATGCCCGTCGGAAATTATCTCGGTTA
>CAYVLG010000180.1:0-2978 GCA_964452345.1 uncultured Lachnospiraceae bacterium | reverse complement strand
CTCAAGCTCGCGTCCGTAATGCTTCGTATCAAGCACTCCGTTTTTGGCGGTATTATATTTATCACTCTTCGTATCCTTAGCGTGAACGTGATAAATAGCGCCCTTAAGCTCTCTGATGGCGGCAACGGGATCGATTCCCTGCCATATAAGGTGCGAGGGGTCGAAGTTTGCGCCTATAACGTCGCCGACAGCCGCACGGAGCTTAAGTAATGTTTCGGGATTGTATACGCAAAAACCGGGGTGCATTTCAAATGCTATTTTTACGTCGTGAGCCTTGCAAAATTCACCTGTTTTTTTCCAATAAGGAATTACCTTCTGCTCCCACTGCCAATTGAGTATTTCGAGATAGTCCTCAGGCCACGCACATGTTACCCAGTTCGGGAGCTTTGCGCCGTCGTGGTCTCCGGGACAGCCCGAAAACGTGATAACCGTATCAACGCCGAGCTTTTCGGCAAGAAGAACGGCGTTTTTGAAATCCTCGTCATACTGTGCCGCTATTTCCTTGTTGGGGTGAAGCGGATTTCCGTGAGCGGCAAGAGCGCATATTTCAACGTCATATTTTTTGAACGTAGCGACAAATTCGTCGTATTTTTTTTCGTCGGCAAGAAGCTCCGCAGGATTGCAGTGAGCTTTTCCGGGATATCCGCCCGCGCCTATTTCGACGGTATGGATGCCGAGACCCGTAAGAATCGAAAGTGTTTCGTCAAGCGGCTTCGCGCCGTAAAGATTTGCAAGAACGCTTAATTTCATTTTGATTATTCCTCTCTGTACGTTTTATTTTATTCTGCTTAAAAATCCTGCTCCATAAGGCGTTTGTTAAACTCCTCGGCAGTATTGTAGCCCATTTTTTTCTGACGGTTATTCATAGCCGCAATTTCAAGCACGACGGCAAGGTTACGTCCGGGGTGTACGGGTATGGTTATGGACGGTATGTCTATTCCCAAGATATTTTCGTACTGCTCTTCAAGTCCGAAACGATCATACATTTTTTCGGGGTCCCAATGCTCGAGATTTATAACAAGGTCTATTCTCTCGGTGGCTTTTACCGCACCCATACCGAAAAGCCTTCTTACGTCGACAATTCCGATTCCGCGAAGCTCTATATAATAGCGTATAAGCTCCGGTGCGCTTCCCACAAGTGTTTTTGAGGAAACCCGCTTTATTTCGACCGCATCGTCCGCAATAAGTCTGTGTCCGCGTTTTACAAGCTCTATCGCCGTTTCGCTTTTTCCTATACTGCTGTCTCCGAGAATCAGCATTCCCTCTCCGTATACCTCAACAAGTCCGCCGTGTCTCGTAATTCTCGGTGCAAGGCTCGTATTCAGATACGCAATAAGCGACGCCATAAATTCACTTGTGCGCACGGACGTGCGTACTATCGGTACGGCATATTGCTCGGCAAGCTCGCGCATTTCGTCGAACACCGTAATTTTAGACGTTACGACAATAGCCACGGGCTTCATTTGCATAAATTTGTCAAGAGAAGCTCGGCGTTTTACAGCCGAAAGCTCCGACAGATACTTTGTTTCGGCTTTGCCTATTATCTGCACTCTCGACGGGTCGAACATTTCGACAAAGCCCGCCAATGCAAGTCCCGGACGGTCTACCTCGGTGGAAGAAATTTTAATTTCGTCGGCAGGTACGGGAAGATATATTTCATCAAGATGAAATTCCTTTATTATATAATCAAGTGAAATACTGTATTTCGATTTCATATGACCCTGCTCCTATTTATACTTTAAGTAAATTAATTATATCATACATTTCGGAAAAAATAAAGTGCTTTTTCAAAAAAACAAAACAAAAAAAGCATATTTTTTGAAAAAAACATCGTATTTTGTCACAATGTGTCAGTAACTGTCATTGTTTGGCAGATAAAAAAGGTGTAAAATATATGCGTCACGTAAAAGAAAGGAGGCTTAAAAGAAAATGACTGAAAAACAGAATGCCATGAGGGCTCCGCCCAACCGTTACAAGCACGGGATAATGTGCGCTTTATACAGGCGCGGCGAACTTTGGAATATGTGCGGTGAATATATCGCGTCGTGCTCGAATACAAATTGCTCCGACTCAAAAGTCAGGAAACAAATTCGCTTTCCCAACCTTGCGGGTCTGTGCAGATATCTCGGGACGGGACTTAACGATCTCCGTCTTTTGAAGGAACAGTATCCGCAAAGCTATGACAGGCTCCTTGCCATATTTGAGGATGAAGCTTTAAATTCGGAAATATCGACAACGCTTCTGTCCGCCTATATGAAAAAGAGACTTGCCTTTTCGCCAGACGATGAAGCGAAGGCACCGAAAAACGAAGAAAAGGAGATATGCTACTGCTTTGAGCACGATATCTACTCCGACGGAGAATAGTTCCGCCGAAAAAATAATAATATCGGGCGTTCCGAGTGATAAGCAAAAGCAATTTTTCAACGCACGGACAAAATACACGGCATACGGCGGAGCAAGAGGCGGAGGAAAATCCTGGGCTCTTCGGCGCAAGCTCGTTGCAATGTGCCTGCGCTATGCCGGCATAAAATGTCTGCTTGTGCGCCGCAGTTTTCCCGAACTGCGTTCAAATCACGTTCTTCCCTTTTTGGCGGAATACGGCGGCTTGCTTGAATACAGAGACGGAGAAAAGCTTTTAAGCATGAAAAACGGCAGTAAAATATTCTTGGGCTACTGTGCAAACGACCGCGACGTTTTGAGATATCAGGGGCAGGAATACGATGTTATCGCCATAGACGAGGCAACGCAGCTGAACGAATACAGATTTTCC
The DNA here is from genome assembly GCA_964452345.1 of uncultured Lachnospiraceae bacterium. Classification (GTDB taxonomy): domain Bacteria; phylum Bacillota; class Clostridia; order Oscillospirales; family CAG-272; genus HGM12713. The sequence continues at coordinate 208 of CAYVLG010000180.1, read as the reverse complement.
GTTTTTAAGGCCTGTCTGCGCGGTACGTCGAATTTTCCGAGACGTATGTATCTCACCTGCAACCCCGGCGGTATCGGTCACAGCTGGGTAAAGAGGCTGTTTATCAACCGAGATTTCGGAGACAATGAAAATCCCGACGACTACGGCTTTGTACAGGCTCTCGTATTTGACAATAAAGCACTGCTCGACGCGGCACCCGATTATATAT
>CAYVLG010000179.1:0-2981 GCA_964452345.1 uncultured Lachnospiraceae bacterium | reverse complement strand
GGTCGAGGGTCCCTCAAGCGCAATTGCGGAAGCCTTTATTTCAAACGGCTGTTTCATAGCGGGAGGCAGCTCCACGGTGCCCTTTATAACAAGAGCCGCGCCGATATTCTGACGGGCGATCTCATCGTAATTATTTATCTTTTCGCGTTCAAAAACGACCTGTACGTTTTTGTGACAGCTTCCGTCGTTAAGATCGATAAAGCCGAAAGCCTTACTGTCGCGAAGATTGCGCACCCAGCCTCCGAGCGTTACCTCTTTTCCCGAATACGCCTCGGTATTTTTGTAAATCGAGCGAACAAAATCTCTTTTCATTATAAACTCCGATAAAAAATGAATTTAATATATCAATTAATTATATCACTATCTTTGTGGTTTGTCAATTGTATTTTTGCAAAATCGGAAAAATATCGGGAAATTTATTTGCGCGATATTGACTTTGAAGAAATATTGTGCTACAATAATAAAATAGTTTTCAATTAATCGGGGGTCTTTTTTATGAAAATTACGGATATACTCAAAAGAGGCACGATGTCCCTGTCGTTCGAGGTCTTTCCTCCGAAAACGGACTCTGCCTTTGAAAGCGTAGAGGCGGCGGCACGCAAAATAGCGATGCTTCGTCCTTCGTTTATGAGCGTTACATACGGAGCGGGCGGAGGCACAAGCCGATATACGCTCGATATTGCAAAAAATATAAATGATAATTACGGAGTTCCCACGGTGGCGCATCTTACGTGCGTTTCTTCGACAAAGGATACCGTAAAAGAAAAAATCGCGGCTATGAAGGCCGCAGGTATAGAAAACGTATTGGCTCTCCGCGGAGACATACCTGCCGACAGGCTCGGCGAGGACAGGAGCCTTTGGGATTATACCCATGCGACGGAGCTTGTCAGGGAGCTTCGCGAAAGCGGCAACGGATTTTGTATCGGAGGTGCGTGCTATCCCGAGATACACACGGAAAGTCCGTGTCAGAAGGACGACATAAAATATCTCAAGGAAAAGGTTGATGCCGGATGTGAATTTCTTACGACGCAGATGTTTTTTGACAATGCTTTGCTGTATAATTTCCTTTACAAGATACGCGAGGCGGGAATTACGGTTCCCGTTATTGCGGGAATTATGCCTATAACCAATGCAAATCAGGTGAAAAGGGCGATAGAGCTTTCGGGCTCGTTTATGCCGCAGCGTTTTAAGGCTCTTGTGGACAAGTTCGGTTCCGACCCTGCGGCAATGAAGCAGGCGGGAATTGCGTATGCGACGGATCAGATAATAGATCTTTATGCGAACAATATTACGAACGTGCACGTATATTCTATGAACAAGCCCGATGTTGCGGAAAAAATACAGGCTAATTTGTCTGATATTCTCGGAAAATGAAAACGCTGACGCTTGATTTATCGGCAAGCCTCAATGAGGCGCCGAACAAAAGGGAAATATTGCGTTATATGGGTTGCCGCGAGGCAAGCGCGGAGGTTGAGGCTCTTATCGATATGTGTATAGATGAATGCGGAGGTGCCTTTGCCGCGCGCGTTTGCTATGCCGAGACGGACATTGCTTCGTGCGGAGATAATGCGGTGCGCTTTGAATTTGCGGAAGCCGCGAGTGCGGCTCTTGCAAAAAATCTTCGAGGCTGTGACGGAGCGGTTGTTTTTGCCGCTACCGTCGGAATTGAAATAGACAGACTTGTTGCGAAATACGGTCGGATTTCTCCTTCAAAAGCGGTCGCGCTTCAGGCTCTCGGAGCAGAGCGGATAGAGGCGGTATGCGATGCTTTTTGCGATGAGCTTAAGAAAAAATATGCCGTCGTAATACCGCGCTTCAGCCCGGGTTACGGCGACCTGTCTCTTGAATTTCAGCGAGAGCTTTTTGCAGTTTTGGATTGTCCGAGGAGAATCGGTTTGACGCTGAACGACAGCCTTTTAATGTCTCCGACCAAATCCGTAACCGCGATAGTGGGTATCTGCCGTTAACGTTAATCCTCTTACTTTTCTTTTAGGAAAAAGAAAAGTAAGCAAAAGAAAACCGAACGACAAAGGTATTTGAAAAGCAATTAAAGCTGTTTGATATATCTTTTGGGAAAAAGAAAAGTAAGCAAAAGAAAACCGAACGGCAAAGGTACTTGAAAATCAATTAAAGCCGTTTGATATATCTTTTGGAAAAAAGAAAAGTAAACAAAAGAAACCGAACGGCAAAGATATTGTTCCTTGAGAAAAAGAAAGTAAGAAAAAACATATAACTCAAAACGGGGAAATTGATAAAAATATGAATGCAAAAGAATTTTTGAAAAAAGGTATAGTAATACTTGACGGGGGAATGGGCACGCTTTTACAGGATGCGGGTCTGCGCGCGGGAGAACACCCGGAGTTATGGAATATCACGCATTCCGGAATTGTAACCGATATTCACAGAGCGTACTTTGACGCGGGAAGCAATATAGTAAATACGAATACCTTTGGAGCGAATATATTGAAGTTTTCCCGTGATGAGCTCGAAAAAATAATAAAAGCGGCGATTTCAAATGCGAGAGAGGCGGCAAGGAGCTCGAGAGGTACGCAGGAAAAATTCATTGCGCTGGATATCGGACCCACGGGAAAGCTTTTGAAGCCTTACGGAGATCTCGATTTTGAGGACGCGGTCAAAATATTTTCGGAAACGGTTAAGCTGGGGGCGATGTACGGAGCCGACCTCGTTACGGTGGAGACTATGAACGACAGCTATGAAACAAAGGCGGCGGTTTTGGCGGTCAAGGAATGCTGTGAGCTCCCTGTAATAGTTACAAACGCATACGGAGAGGACGGAAAGCTGATGACGGGTGCGTCCCCCGAGGCTATGGCCGCAATGTTGGAGGGGCTCGGCGCGGATGTAATAGGCGTTAACTGCTCGTTGGGACCGAAACAGCTGTTCGGTGTTGCAGAGCGGATACTTGCCGTCGCCTCGGTTCCCGTTGCGGTAAAGCCGAATGCGGGTTTGCCGTCCTGTGTTGA
>CAYVLG010000178.1:0-2992 GCA_964452345.1 uncultured Lachnospiraceae bacterium | reverse complement strand
ACGATATTTTATCTCGTATCGAGTTCGAGAATACAGTCAGGTCCCCCAAGAAAATAAATCTGACATCATTTTTCGTAACTTCTTTTTCGCATTCGTCAAGATATTTTTCAAGCAATTCTATAATGGCGTTTACCTCTTTTTCGGGACGTTTCCAATTTTCGGTCGAAAAAACGTAATATGTCGACGCCTCGATTCCGAGCTCACAGCACCTGCGCAATATTTTTCTGAACACCTCCGCACCTTGCTTATGACCGAATTCGCGCGGCATACCTCTTTTTTTTGCCCATCTGCCGTTTCCGTCCATAATAAAAGCTATATGCCTCAAGGAACGCTCAGTGGAATTAACGTTACCGTTCTGCTTCATAAAATTAAAAGCCTTTCTTAAATATGAAAATCAGGACGGGCATACAACCCGCCCTGTATTTATCCAACAAATGCGCGAGTTATATTTTCATAATCTCGCTTTCCTTCTTTGCCGTAACAGCGTCAACCTCTTTAGTATATTTATCTGTCAGATCCTGAACGGATTTTTCGGAAGCCTTTTGCTCGTCCTCGGTCATTTCTCCGTCCTTTTTCATTTTTTTACACATATCGTTGGCATCACGTCTGATATTGCGTATAGCCACCTTGGCTTCCTCTCCGAACTTCTGAATCTGCTTTACCAGCTCCTTGCGGCGTTCCTCGGTAGGCTGGGGGAATATAAGACGAATAACCTTTCCGTCGTTCGTCGGTGTAATTCCGACATCGGAAGCGAGAATTGCCTTTTCCATTTCCTTAAGCGTAGACGCATCATACGGTGTAACCGTCAGCGTCTTTGCATCGGCAACTCTGATGTCCGCCATAGAATTTATGGGAGTAGGTGCGCCCCAATATTCAAAATTTACTCTGTTAAGTACAGACGCATTTGCTTGACCGGCGCGAACCGACGATAGATTTTCCTCGTAGCTTGCTATCGCCTTTAACATTTTTTCTTCATATTCCTTGGTGTTGAGTTTCATATTAATATCCTCCGTAAAATTTTTATTATCCGTGAAGCTCCGTACCGATTTTTTCTCCCATAACGACTTTATATATATTCATGGGATTTTTCAGCTCAAATGCATAGCATTTTATATCGTTGTCCATGCAAAACGTCGTTGCGGTAAGATCAAGAGCCTTAAGCTCACGCTCTATAACCTCTTTATATGTAATCTCGTCAAAGCGAACCGCATTCGGGTCAAGCTTGGGGTCGGCCGAATATACGCCGTCGATATTTTTTGCCATAAGCACGGCGTCCGCCTCAATCTCTGCGGCACGAAGCACTGCGGCAGTATCCGTTGAAAAATACGGTGCACCGAGACCGCAGCCGAAAATTACAACCTTACCCGCCTCTAATGCCTCAACCGCATTACGGGTCACATATTTATCGGCAAAAGCGTCCATTTCCACAGCCGTCATAACCTTAGCGTCAAGTCCTGCCTGTATAAATGTATCCTGAAGAGCAAGCGCGTTTATGGTCGTTGCAAGCATACCCATGCTGTCGGCACGAACCCTGTCCATTTTGCCACCCTGTCTTCCGCGCCAAATATTTCCGGCTCCTACAATAACGCCAACCTGTACCCCTGCATCAACGCATTTTTTGAGTGCTTCCGCAACAGAAGCAATAAATTCAAAATTAAGAATACTTCCGCAACCTGCGGAAAGCGCTTCCCCAGACAGCTTAAGCAATATCCGTTTATACTTTGGTTGATTTTCCATAGTCAATTCCTCACATCAAAATATACTGTATATATTTTACTACATTTTTCACGATTTGTAAACAGGTAAATCGAGAATTTTACAATTATATAATATTTTTCCGCGTTTTACATCACAATAACGCGCTTATAACCAGCAAAGCGGCAAGTATGGTAGGAAATCCTATCATTATCCCGTACAAAACAAATTTTCTTACCGTCAATTTTACGTTGTATTGCTTTATAAGATTTGACCACATAATACCTGCCAGCGCTCCGACGGGAGTAATAAATGCGCCGATATTCGAGCCGACAACAGTTGCATAAACGGCAGGCGCCGAAGGAGCAGCGGATAAAATTTTACTGAAAAATACACTCATAGGTATATTATTAAGAAAATTCGCGGCAAGCATAGAACCGATTCCGTATATCATCACACTTTTTTCCGTACCTATACGTGCGGCAATAAACGATGTAATTCCGTCATTATCAAGCCCCATTACGATAATAAACATTCCTATAACAAACGGTACTATTTCAAACGGCATTCCTTTTACTGCTGAGGCAAGTACCGAAAGTGACTTTTTTTCGATTTTCAAAACGATTGCCGAGCAAACAACCGCGGAAACAGCCATACACAGCGATATCAGCCACATCTCGAATCCGATATACTGAGATACCGCAAGAAGAACTATGCAGGCAATAAGATGAACGAGTGCAACGAACATCAGCGGTTTATCGTTAATTTCGACGTACTCAGTCTCCGGGCATATATCCGTCTTTAGCTTTTTGCCGAATATAAGCAGCATAATTCCAAGCGAAACCGCACCTGCGGCAACCGTCGGCAAAGCCATATGCAAAAAATATTCGCCAAATCCTATATCAAACGCACCAGATATGTATATATTGGTCGGATTTCCTATAAGAAGGAAAAGACTCCATGTATTTGCCGTCACAAATTCCATTATAAGATACGGAATCACGTCTATTTTAGCGGAACGGCAAAAATTGCATATAAACGGTGTAAATGTCAAAATCACTATATCGTTTGAGGTAAAAACAGTTAAAAAGGATATCACCGCGTAAAGCGAAAGAAATACCGAAATTTGTTTATGCCCCGCTTTTTTCAGCACCGCGTATGAGATATAAGAAAAGAAACCTGTTTTGTCAAGTATCAGCGAATAAACTGTCATAGACAAAAACAGCACAAGAATTTTTATCGGATTTACGTATGTGTCCTCGGTAAATGCCGAAAAAACCTCAGTAAACGATAAAGT
>CAYVLG010000177.1:0-3000 GCA_964452345.1 uncultured Lachnospiraceae bacterium | reverse complement strand
AATACCGCGAAAGAGAAAAGGGCTTCAACGCAATAATCAAAATTGAAATTATTCACGCCGTGGTGCTTTTCGCACGGGAGCTTCCGACGGCGGACGACGCCGAGGGCGAGGCTCGGCTCCAGCAGATAAGCAGATCTATGAATTATATATGTGCCCACATCGAGGAGCCGCTGTCGCTCGAAAAAATTGCCGAGACAGCGCATATGAGCAGGACGTATTATTGCACTGCGTTTAAGGCGGCGAACGGAATTACGCCGTGGGATTTCGTAAATATCAAACGGGTTGATATGGCGAAGGATATGCTGAAAGGCAGTGACGAACTTGTGCTTAACATAGCTATGAGGTGCGGCTTTAACAACAGCACCAATTTCAACAGGATATTCAAAAAGATAACGGGCGTTACTCCGAAGGAGTACCGCAAGGAATTTCAAATCGGTAAAAGGAGAAAAAATTCATGCTGAAGGGAATACCGAAAATACTGTCTCCAATGCTTTTGAAGGCACTTTGCGAAATGGGTCACGGGGACAGACTTGTGCTGGCGGACGGTAATTTTCCGTCGGAATCGATAGGAAAAAATGCAGTTGTCGTAAGATGTGACGGCTTGGGTACCTCCGAGCTTCTCGACGCGATTTTGCAGGTTTTTCCGCTGGACACTTACGTTGAAAAGCCTGCGGAGCTTATGCAGGTTGTTCCCGGGGACAATGTTAAAACTCCGATTTGGGACGATTATAAGAAAACCGTCTCAAAATACGATGAGCGCGGAGCCGACGCTTTTTCGGAGGTGGAGAGATTTGAATTTTATGAGCGCGCAAAAAAAGCGTATCTCATAATAGCCACGGGAGAAGGCGCGATTTATGCGAACATAATTCTCCAAAAGGGCGTAGTTAAGGAATAAATGCTGTTTCGGCAAAAATAAAATTATAAAATTCGGTAAATTTGCAAGTGAAAAATATAAACTTTGTGTTTAATACGTGAATTTTGGAAAATTCTATTGACTTGTGATGATAAAAATTATAAAATAATATAAAAAGAGAGGATTTTGTTATGAAATACGGAATTCAGATGTACAGCGTAAGAGATGTCTCAAAAACAGATTTGCACGAGGCATTGAAAAAGGTTGCGGAGATTGGCTATCATTATGTGGAATTTGCGGGATTTTTCGATCATTCCGCCGAAGAGGTAAAGGGCTGGCTCGATGAATTGGGACTTGAGTGCTGCAGTACGCACACCAAATTTGACCTCATAAAGCCCGAAAACATAGATGAAACGATTGCTTATCACAAGACGATAGGCTGTGATACCATAATAATTCCCGGCGGCGTTCCGCTTTGGTCCGACGAAGAGCTTGACGACTCCTTTGCAATTTTTGCCGAAGCGCAGAAAAAGCTTGCCGAAAACGGTATGAGAGTCGGATATCATAACCATTCGCCCGAATTTCTTATGCCCCCGTTCGGAAAAATCGTTATCAACGAAATTCTCGAGCGTACAACTATCGACCTTGAGCCCGATACGTTCTGGATATTCAATGCAGGCGTTGATCCCGTGGAATTTCTCGAGGCTCACAAGGACCGTATACATGTAATTCATTTAAAGGACGGACTCACGGTCGCTCCCGAAAACAGAACGTGGGAAACTTGGAACAAGGGCTCCAAGGGCAAGGCTCTCGGAGAGGGAGAAGCACCGATTGCCGCAATACGCGAGTGGGCGGTCAAGAACGGTGTTCGTATTGTAGTCGAATCCGAGGGTCTGGATCCCACGGGTCCCGAAGAGGTTGAGCGCAGCTTTAAGTATTTGACAACGCTTGAATGATAAATATGAATTACAAATTAACCGCAAGCGAAGGCTTTTCGGCTCATATTGAAGAAAAACAAGTGTCCGACGGCATAACCGAGGTCAAAGTTTACGCAAGTGCCGATATTCCTAAAAAGCTCGAATTGAAGCTTGAATGGGAGACCGAGAATATCGGTGCTCATATGACTTGGAGCCCTTTGCGTTACGATGACAAGGCGGTAAGACCGTGGTGGAGTGATTTGGCGTGGCACGAGTCCAACGCTATGATGTCGGCGCCGATTGTGTGTGATGTTGCGTATGACGATACCAACCGTATAACGGTTGCTTGCTCCGACGCGAAAAATCGCGTCAGAATTTGCTCGGGTGTTGTCGAGGAGACTGCAAAGCTTGTTCATAAGGTACTGATAAACGTGGACTGCTCCGTAAAAAGCTATGAAGCCATTGTACGTATAGACATAAGAGAATTGCCGTTTTACAGATGTGTAGAGGATACGGCAAGGTGGTGGGAGAGCTTCAAGGGATATCAAGCCGCGTATACTCCGAGTACAGCGCGGGAGCCCGTTTATTCAACCTGGTACAGCTTCCACAGAAGCGTAGATACGGCGGAGATTATAAAGCAATGCAGATTTTTTTCAAGTCTCGGCTGCAAATCCGTCATCGTTGACGACGGCTGGCAGACAAAAAGCGTCGAGAACGGATATTCGTATTGCGGAGATTGGGAGCCGCATCCCGCCAAGGTTGACGATATGAGACGGTTTGTCGATGAGGTTCATAATGCGGGAATGAAATTCCTTCTTTGGTTTTCCGTACCTTTTGTCGGAGTAAATTCAAAAGCATATGAGCGTTTTAAAGACAAAATGCTGTGCAAGTCTCATATGGCAAATACCTGGATCATAGACCCGAGATATCCCGAGGTTCGCGAATACCTCATAAATATTTATAAAAACGCTCTGACCGAATGGGGACTTGACGGTTTTAAGCTCGATTTTATCGACAGCTTCTCGCAGACAAGAAATCCCGATGACGTAATGGGAACGGTTAAGGACGGAATGGACTATGTATCCGTGTACGACGCCGTAGACAGACTTATGAAGGACGTGCTCGGACAGCTGCGGGAAATCAAAAGCGACGTTATGATAGAGTTCCGTCAAGGGTATATGGGACCGCTTATGAGAACCTTCGGCAATATGCTGAGAGTTGCGGACTGCC
>CAYVLG010000176.1:0-3002 GCA_964452345.1 uncultured Lachnospiraceae bacterium | reverse complement strand
ACGGCGTTGTGCTGATGTACAGACGGCGCGGCTGTATGCTTTTTCCGCCGATAAATGATAACGAAGAATAAAAAACGAGAGGAAAAAATATGAAAACTATCATTTTCGAGCTTGACGGCGTGCTTGTAAATTCAATGCCGAGCTACACGCAGGCTATTGCCAAGGCTTTTTCGGAGCATTCCGTCAGCCTCAAGAAGGACGAGATTGCCAACGAGGTTGCCTTTTCCGCCGACCGTGCCGACGCGGTAAAGAGAATTTCCGAAAAATACGCCGACGGCGCATATGCGGAGACGGTTACGGCTTTTGTAAACGGGCACTGCCGTTCGGCATATGCGAATGAAATCGAACCGAACGAATACGTGGTTTCCTGTCTGAAAGAACTGAAAAAGCGCGGATATTCTATGAACGTGCTTACGGCAAGTCCGCGCTCCGACGCGGAGGCGTGTCTTGTCCGCACGGAAATTGACGGATTTTTTGACAATATCCTGTATTGCGAAGAGCCCGGTATGAATAAAACCGACGCGTCCGCCTTCACCGCCGCCTCGGAACGCCTCGGCGTATCGCCCGAGGACTGCATTTTTGCCGATGTAAACGTAAACGCACTTACGGCGGCAAAGCGGGCGGGAATGAAAACTGTCGGCGTGTTCGACGACTGCTCGTCGAGATGGCAGAACGGAGAAATGAAGAAGCTTTTTGACGGCTTTATTTACAATATGCCCGAGCTTCTGCCCATCGTATATGAGAAAACGTATGAGACCGTCGGCGAATACATCGAGGACAACTGGGACAATGTTGTCCGCGTGCGCCGTAAGGACGGGGAGGACTACGTGGGTCTGCCGTATCCATTTACCGTGCCCGCGGTCGGTCATTTCGAGACTCTGTATTACTGGGACACGCATTTTACCAATGTCGGGCTTTTGATTGACGGCAGAGCGGAGCTGGCAAAGAACAACACGGACAACATCATATATCTTGTCGATAAGCTCGGCTTTATGCCCAACAGCAACGGCTTCTATCATCTCGACCATTCGCAGCCTCCGTTTCTGTCGATAATGGTAAAGGACATTTACTCGTATTACGGGGACAAAATATGGCTCGGAAGCTCATACGACGTGCTTTGCAAGGAATACGATTTCTGGATGACGAAGAGAGGCACTCCCATAGGTCTGAACAGATACGATACCAATATAACCGACCGCGAGTATCTGGCGTCGCGGGCACCCGACTACGAGAAGCGCGTTCACAGAGACCTTTCGGAATACGACAGAGCGGATATCGGCCGTCATTATCTTGGTACGTGCGAGACCGGACACGACTGCACATCGAGATTTAAATTTGAGATATACAACTGCGCGCCCGTAGAGCTTAACTCGCTGATGTACGCATTTGAAAAAAATATGGCATTCTTTGCCGATGAGCTCGGCAAGGGCGAGGACGAGGCAAAGCTTTGGAACGGCCGCGCCGAGACGAGAAAAGAGCTTATGAAGAAATATATGCTTGACGAAAACGGCTGTTTTATGGATTACAATTTCGTTACGGGGCGCTTGGACAGCGATTTTTCGAGCGCATCGCTTTACCCGATGTACGTCGGTCTTGCCGACGAAAAGAACGCGTCCGATTTTATGAAGCAGTTCCACAGGCTGGAGGCGGAATACGGCGTGCTTTCCAACGAAAAGAACGGTGTTGCGGGTACGTTCCAATGGGGATATCCGAACGGCTGGTCTCCCGACCAAATGGTTGCGATAGACGCGTTTGATAACTACGGTTATAAGCAGGACGCGGTACGTATAGCTCAAAAATATGTTGCGCTTCTCGACAGGGATTTTGCAAACACTCACAAAATATGGGAAAAGTACAACGTTGTCGAGGGAAGCAGCAATGCCGAGGACGAGGCTCACGGCGGAATGCCTCCTATGATGGGCTGGACGGCGAGCGCATATATTTACGCGCGCGATTACCTTAAGAAAGCATGTAAATAATTATGATGAGAACGGATAAATTTGCCGACGTGCACGTTCACTGTCTGCCCGGTATAGATGACACCTTTTCGATGCTGAAACAGCTTGCCGATTTCGGAATAAAGGATATGAACCTTTTGGCTCTGACATATCACGAATTTCCGATAGACGACAATATAAAGGCACTGTATCTCAAAAAGAAGTTTACGGACGCGAGAATAAGCGTTTTCGGCGGTCTGTACTATTCGCCTCATATCAATTATTACGGCGTACCTTTTCTGGAGCAGGCTCAAAAACTTCTAGATATGGGCTGTGACGGCATTAAATTTGTCGAGGGTAAGCCTGATTACAGAAAACTTATCGGTTTCGGATTAAACAGCAAAATATACGACGATATGTTCGATATGCTGGAGGAAAAGCAGATACCGATAGTCTGCCACATCAACGACCCCGAGGAATATTGGGACGAGGAGAAAATGAGAAAATGGCCGATAGGCGAGGATCTTATTGCACGCGGCTGGATGTATAACGACGGTACGTTTCTGTCGTACGAGGAAATACTCGGCGAGACCGTTCGCAGACTTGAAAAGAATCCTCAGCTGAACATAATATTTGCTCACTTTATGTTCTTAAGCAACAATATCGAAACGGCGAAAAAGCTTGTCGAGACATACCCGAATCTGAAGTTCGACCTTACGCCGGGCTGGGAGATGTACGTCGGATTTGCAAAAAATTACGACGCCTGGAGAGCGTTTTTTGAAAAGTACTCAAACCGTATCTATTACGGAACGGACAGCTACCACAATCCGATAAGAAAGGAAATTCACGAAACGGTCAGATATGCTGTCGGCGGCGACGGTACGGAAATAAGTATGCCTCACGTGCCGTTTGCGCGTATGAGAGGCTTTGACCTTGACAGGGAGGCGCAGGAAAATATTTGCTATAATAATTATATGGCAACTATCGGTACGCCGAAGCCCGTAAATACCGCGCTTCTTCTCGAGGAGGCGCAGGGTATGCTGAAGCTTCTTAAAAACACCGACG
>CAYVLG010000175.1:0-3010 GCA_964452345.1 uncultured Lachnospiraceae bacterium | reverse complement strand
AGTACGGTCTCAACGTACTCGCAAGCTCGGTTCAGGACAATGCAAATAATCACACACGCTTTATATGTATAACCAACGATCTTGAAATTTATCCCGGCGCAGACCGTACGTCACTTATGCTGGTAACTCCTCATAGGCCCGGTGCGCTCTTCAGAATCCTTGCGCGCTTTAATGCTCTTGGAATTAACCTTATCAAGCTTGAATCGCGCCCAATTCCCGACAGAGACTTTGAATTTATGTTTTACTTTGATCTTGAATCGTCCGTATATTCGCCCAAGCTCGCCGAGCTTCTTTCGGAGCTTGAGCAGGAGTGCGAGGAATTTACTTATCTCGGCTCGTATTCGGAGGTGATCTGATGAAATACGGATACAAGGAGCTAAGATGCGGACTTATCGGAAAAAAACTCGGTCACAGCTTTTCACCGATAATACACAATAAGCTGGCAGACTATCCCTTTGCTCTCCGCGAGCTTGCTCCGAATGAGCTTGAAGACTTTACAAAGAGCAACGAATTTGATGCCTATTGCGTAACAATTCCCTATAAAAAAGACATCATGACATTTCTTGACGTAATATCACCCGAGGCACTCTCTATAGGTGCTGTAAATGTGGTTGTTCGGGATAACGACGGTAAGCTATACGGCTACAACACCGATTATTTCGGCTTTGATTATATGGTAAAGCGATCGGGTGTATCTGTATCCGGCAAAAAAGCAATAGTTTTCGGGCGCGGAGGTGCGTCTGCAACAATATGCACGGTTCTCCGTGACTTGGGCGTCAGCTCGCTTATAACCGTTGACGTTGAGGATAATACGCCTGATAATCTTGCGAAGCACGCCGACGCAGAGATAGTTGTGAATACAACTCCGGTCGGAATGTATCCCAACACGGGAAAGGCACCAACAACGCTTACTTATTTTCCACACTGTCAGGTCGTATTTGATGTCGTTTACAACCCTGCCCGCACCGCGCTTATGATAGAGGCCGAGGAGAGAGGAATTGCTACCGTTGGCGGACTTTCGATGCTTGTCGCTCAGGCGGTAAAAGCCTTTGAATATTTCACGGGTGACGAATACGAGGACGGCATAATTGAGAGTGTGCTTTCGGATATTACATCGGACACGACCAATCTGATTCTTGTCGGTATGCCCGGATGCGGCAAGAGCTCGGTGGGAGAGCTAATCGCTTCATCGCTTAAACGTGAATTTTTCGATGCCGACGATGAATTTGAAAAAATGCACTCAATAACTCCCGCAGAGGCAATAAAGACCTTGGGTGAAGAAAAATTCAGGCTTATGGAAACCGAAACGCTTGATGCGCTCGGAAAGCTCAGCGGTAAGGTTATAGCCACGGGCGGCGGTGCGGTGACACGCGAGTGCAACTATCCTCTGCTTCACCAAAACGGCGTGATAGTGTTCCTCGAACGCGAGCTTGATAAGCTTCCAACCGACAACCGTCCTATCTCTAAAAGTAGGTTGCTTGCCGACATTTACGCTTCGCGCATTGCTTCATATCTCCGCTTTGCCGATATTAAGGTAAAAAGCACAGAGATCAAGGAAAAGACTGCGCAACTCATAATTGATGAATTTCAAAAATATTTCAAAGGATAAACTTATGAAAATTCTTGTTATAAACGGTCCTAATCTCAATATGCTCGGCATCCGTGAACCGAATATATACGGCAATCAGGATTTTAGCACGCTTGAGCAATTCATTCGCAATTCGGCAACGGAGCTGTCGCTGAGCGTTTCTCTTTTTCAATCAAATCATGAGGGTGAAATAGTCGATATAATTCAATCCGCATACGGTGTCTATGACGGTATCGTTATAAATCCCGCGGCGTATACTCACACAAGTATTGCGATTCTCGACGCTCTTAAGGCGGTTGGTATTCCAACGGTCGAGGTACATCTGTCTGATATAAGCTCAAGAGAGGAATTCAGAAAACATTCATACGTATCCTTGGTGGCTAAGAAAACAATATGCGGTCTCGGCTTCGATGGTTATAAAAAGGCTCTTGAATATTTTGCGGGATAAATTTATTCGGAAAGCTAAATATGAACAAACAAAATTACAGTCTTCTTCTTGATAACACGATAAAAGCTCTGAAGACGCGCGGTGAACGAAAAAGCCTTCTGCTTCATGCCTGCTGTGCTCCCTGCTCGAGCTACGTGCTTGAATATCTGTCGCAATATTTTGATATTACGCTCTTTTTCTTCAACCCCAATATCTCGCCGGAACAGGAATATAGATTTCGTGAGGAAGAGTTGCAACGGCTTATCGGCGAAATGCCGCTTCCTACCGCTGTAAAGCTTTTATCCGGTCGGTACGACCCATCGGAGTTTGAAACTATGGCAAAAGGGATGGAGGAGCTTGACGAAGGAGGTGCTCGTTGCTACGAGTGCTATAAAATGCGTCTTGAGGAGACCGCAAAAGAGGCAAAGCGTCTCGGATTTGACTATTTTTGCACGACACTTTCGATCAGCCCCTACAAAAATGCAGAGTGGCTTAATTCCATCGGTGAAGAACTTGGACAAAAATATAGCATTGCTTACTTATTTTCGGATTTCAAGAAAAAGAACGGCTACAAGCGATCCTGCGAATTGTCCGAAATTTATTCACTTTATCGGCAGAACTACTGCGGTTGCAGATTTTCCAAAAAGGTAGCCGAAAAACGAAAAAAGTAGTACTTCAGCGCGTTTGCAGCAGAAGCTATTGCTTGAAATAAACAAGCGTTTAGATCAGTTATGACTAATTTAAATTCAAGCAAATTTCCGTTTAATATGCCATCGGTATTATTGCGAAAAATATCTTCATAAGTCAACTTTGGATTGACAACTTTTAAATATTGCTCGTAAAATTCAATTTGACCTTCAAGCTCTACGTTGAATTTTTTAATCATCTTGCCTTATACCTCCAAAATTACTTACACTTCCATAAGACAAAACAATCGTTTTTCAAATAAAAAGTGCGGCTACCGAAGCAACCGCACAAAAAACGCAAACTCCGAT
>CAYVLG010000174.1:0-3012 GCA_964452345.1 uncultured Lachnospiraceae bacterium | reverse complement strand
AATTACGAAAAAAATCAACAAAAATCAACCGTAAAAAATGTAGAATTTTCACATTGCCGATTATGTTTTTTTATGAACGAACGACAAATTCAGCTTATAGTCAGCTTATACAGCTCGTTTCTCGGCATTCCCAAAAGCTTTGCCGCCGCCTTTACCGCGTCGTTTTTTGACATTCCGCTTTTTTCATAATATGCTATCGCCTCAAGCGGCGACATTGACGTTTCCTGCTTTTTTATGTTTTGCCCGCCGTCAATCACAAGCACGTATTCACCTCTCGGCTCGCGCTCCGAATAATATCCGACCGCCTCCTCAAGCGTACAGCGCATTACGTCCTCATTAAGCTTTGTAAGCTCTCTGCAAAGCGAAATTTTCCTATCGCCGCCGAGCGTACCGCAAAGCTCCGCGAGAGTCGTTTTCAGCTTATGAGGCGCTTCGTGGAGAACGACGGTGCGCTCCTCGGAGGCAATGACCGAAAGCCTTTCACGTCTTTCTTTGGACTTTACGGGCAGAAACCCTTCAAATACGAAACGGCGCGTCGGCAGTGCGGAAAGAGTAAGCGCCGTAACAAACGCACAGGCTCCGGGAACGGACGTTACGGGAACGGAACGCTCCGCGCACAGCGTCACAAGCTCTTCTCCAGGATCGGATATGGCAGGCGTACCCGCGTCGGTAACAAGTGCACACGACTCTCCGTTTTCCAAGCGCGCAACGATTTTTTCTCCCGCTTCGCGTTTATTATGTTCGTGGTATGACACAAGCGTTTTCGATATTCCGAGCATAGACAAAAGCTTCAGCGTATTTCTCGTATCCTCGGCGGCAATAAAATCCACCTCGGAAAGCGTTTTTACGGCACGTTCGCTTATATCCGACATATTTCCTATCGGAGTAGCCACAACATAAAGCGTTCCGCCGTTTATTTTATTTTTTTCACGTTCGGTCACGGAAAATATCTCCTTTTTTGCATTTATTATTTGTCATTTTAATACTGCGCGCGAATATAATGATAATAATCGAATTATAACCGAAAATATACTGCGGAGGCTCAAATGGCAATAAAAATTTATATTGATCAGGGTCACAATCCCAAAAATCCGAATGCCGGGGCGGAGGGAAACGGACTGCGCGAGCAGGATATCGTTTACCCGATAGGCATACTGCTGGCGGAATTGCTCGATTCAAACGCCGATTTTGAAACAAAGCTGTCCCGTCCCACTCCCGAAACACAGATAGGAACGTCAAATTCAACGAGCCTCCGCTTACGGGTTGCGGACGCAAACGAATGGGGTGCGGACTATTTTTTAAGTCTGCACACGAACGCGTCCGACATTGCGTCGGCAACGGGAAGCGAGGGATTCGCATTTTACCGTCCCTCCGCCGCGTTTTCGCTGGGCGAAGATATATTACGGGAAATGTCGGCTTTAACGGGGTTGAGAAACCGCGGTATGCAGGTACGCACAAATCTTTATGTTCTGCGTAAAACCGATATGCCTGCCGTTCTTATAGAGCTCGGTTTTATAACAAATCCGACCGACGCTTTTCTTATGCGCGACGAGCCCGAGCTGTTTGCCGAGGGTATTTACCGCGGTATACTTGCATATACGGGTCTGTAAATTACTTCAGCATTTCAAGCAGCTCTTGCTCGCCGATAATATTTATTCCGAGAGCCTGAGCCTTTGTAAGCTTGCTTCCCGCGGCGTCGCCCGCAACAACGTAAGACGTTTTTGAAGATACGCTTCCGCTCACCTTGCCTCCCGCGCCCTTAATCAATGCCGACGCCTCGCCGCGCGACATTGTCGGCAGTGTTCCCGTAAGGACAAAGGTAAGCCCCGCAAGTTTGTCTCCCGTCGGAGCCGATACCGCCTCGGTCAGCACGCCGAGCTCTGCAAGTCTTACGCAAAGTCTGACGTTGGGCTTGTGCGAAAAATAATTCACGACGCAGTCCGCCGTTATTTCTCCGAAATCCTCAAGCTCACAGAGTTCCTCCTTGGTTGCAGACATAAGCGCGCCGAGGGTTTTGTATTTTTTTGCAAGAGCCGCTCCCGCAACCTCGCCGACATTTCTTATTCCGAGGGCATAAACGAGGCGTTCAAGTCCCGCACTCTTGGATTTTTCAATAGCCGCAATAAGATTGGCGGCAGATTTTTCGCCCATTCTTTCAAGTCCCGATATGTCTTCGGTCTTAAGCGTATACAAATCGGAGACATCGGATATCAGACCGTTTGAAAGCAGAAGCTCCACTATCTGCGGACCGAGTCCGTCTATATTCATAGCGTTTTTGGAAGCAAAATGCTCAATGCTTCTCGAAAGCTGTGCGGGGCACGCACCGTTCGTACATCTTGCCGCCGCTTCCCCATCCTCATCATAAAACACGGGCTCGCCGCACGACGGACAGACGGACGGCATAACAAAGCTTTTCTGCGTTCCGTCGCGCTTTTCGGGAACCGCACGTACCACCTCGGGAATAATATCTCCCGCCTTACGCACCACGACGGTATCGCCGATCAAAATATTTTTTTTGTTGATAAAATCAAGGTTGTGCAGTGCGGCGCGGCTTACGGTGGTTCCCGCAAGTCTTACGGGTGCCAGCACGGCGGTCGGAGTCAGAACGCCCGTTCGTCCAACGGCAACCGTTACGTCCTCAAGCACGGTCTGCTTTTCTTCGGGCGGAAATTTATATGCTGCCGCCCATTTCGGAGTATTCGTGCCCTCTCCCATAAGCTCTCTGTCCGAAAGTCTGTCAAGTTTTATGACGACGCCGTCTATATCGTATGCCAAAGCGTCTCTTTTGTTTCCTATAAGCTCCACGTGCTCTTTTATCCGTTCAAACGAATGCGCGCTTACACGAATATCCACCGTTTTAAAGCCAAGCTCAGACAGCCTGTCAAGTGTTTCGGAATGCGACAGCGGAGCCCTGCCGTCGGCATAAAGCTCTCCGCCCTGAAAATTGAACACGAAAATATCGAGGCGGCGCGACGCGGTTATTTTGGAATCAAGCTGACGTAAAGATCCCGC
>CAYVLG010000173.1:0-3018 GCA_964452345.1 uncultured Lachnospiraceae bacterium | reverse complement strand
ACGACCACTCTTATTTTTTTATTCATAGCTTACTCCTTTAAAATTATAAATTTATTGTAAACTTACCAATTTAATTATACAATACAATCTGCTTATATGATATAATATATTTGCCGATTAATATCATTTTTTTGCTTAATATAATTATTTTATCTTGAAATACGGCATTTAAATATCGTTTTTTTGACAGGAGGCTTATCATGGAACAGGCTGTAAGAGAAATAATACGTGAAAAGGGCGTAGAGCTTCCGATAGAGGTATACTCCATAATTTCGCAGCGCAATGCGGATAAACCAAAAAACCTGCCGCATTATCACGGCCATATAGAATTTCTTTATGCAAACGACGAATGCGACGTTGACGCCTGGATAGGCGGAGACCTTGTACGTTTTCGGACGGGCGACCTGCTCGTTATAAATTCCAATTCGGCACATACCTTTATAAACTATCTTCCGCAAAACAAATACATATGCATCAAGGCAATGCCGAAAACGCTTTACTCGGCCGACAGCTCTTTTTTCGATATGAAATACGCGCTCCCATTCTTCGGCAACAGTCTTTTCGTTTACCGCCTTTTCAAGCCCGAAGAGCTCGCCGGCTCGGACATCGAAAAATATTTTCAGGACGCGCTCAAGGAACGGAAAGACAAAAAATACGGCTGGGAGACAGCCGTCAAGGCGGACGTGCTTCAAATATTTTCAAGAATAATCCGATACGGAAGAGGCGATGAAACGCCTCACGCGGAGACCTCAGCCTCCGCCGCCGAAAACGCACGCCTCATACAAAAGTCCGTAGAATTTATAAACAAAAATTTTGCCGATATCGGCGAGGCGGACGCGGCGGCAGCCGCAAATATGAGCTGCAGCCACTATTCGAGACAGTTCAAGCTCGTTATGGGAAAAAGCTTCGGCGAATATCTTACCGCAACGCGCATAAACGCCGCGGAGCGAATGCTTCTGACAACGGATATGCCGATAACGGATATCTCGCTTGAAACGGGCTTTGCAACAAGCAGTCACTTTATAGCGACGTTTAAAAAAGCAAAGCTTACGACTCCCGCGCGCTACCGTCAGCAATGGAAATCGCAGGCATAGATTGAGGCTCCGCCTCAAACTCCCTTCTCACGAAAAGAGAATTCCGCACTCTGCGGAGTGCGGCAAGGCTTTGCGCCTTGACCGCGCAAGTTTTTTGAAAAAAACTTGACTAAAAACTTTTAAAAAGAGGCAAAAGACGTAACGTAATAATGAAAACAATCACGTTTTTGTTCTCATTAATGGTTCCACTCTATAAATTAAATTTCAGGAAGTTTTTGCGTAGTTTTTTTCAAAAAGCGACAACGCGTCCCCGAAAACAATCACGTTTTCCGTTACCGTTAACGGTTCCGCCGTAAAAAATATTTTTTGGAAGTTTTTTGCCAAGCTTTTTTTCAAAAAAGCGTAAAACCGCATCCCCTGCGTCCTCACACTCGGCAATATTTGCATTTATTTCACAACACCGTCACGCCATTTTCATAAAGCTTTGTTGAAAATTCATATTGAAAATTGTCGAAATATATGGTATAATAGAGATAACAATTTAAACCGTTGAAGTTCTCGGAATTTACCGCGTGTAAAGACCGATTACGGAGGGGCTCTGGAGAACCTCCCAAAGGGGAGTGCCGAAGGTGCAAGACAGGCTTTGCCTGTCGAATCTCTCAGGCAAAAGGACAGAGCAGACACGCCGAAAAACGCGTCTGTATGTTTTTCTTCCGAGCCACTGATTATTTCAGTGGTTTTTTATTATTTATTTTTCAGGAGGCTTGTATGCAGGCAGTCACAGATTTTCTCTTACCCATCGTCCAAAAGATAAATGCGTATCTTTCGGACTACATTCTCATCATTCTTCTCATCGGTATCGGTCTTTTCTACACGGTACGCACAAGATTCGTTCAGGTTCGCTGCTTCGGCGAAGGAATGAAAAAAGTTTTCGGCAATTTTTCCCTCCGCGGCGGCAAAAAGCACGGCGGTCTTTCATCTTTTCAAGCACTTGCAACGGCAATTGCCGCGCAGGTCGGAACGGGTAACATCGTCGGCGCGTGCGGAGCGATACTTGTCGGCGGTCCCGGCGCCATATTCTGGATGTGGATAATCGCTTTCTTCGGTATGGCAACGATATACGCCGAGGCAACCTTGGCGCAGGAAACGCGCGTCGTTGCCGAGGACGGCACCGTACAGGGCGGACCCGTATACTACATAAGAAAAGCCTTCAAGGGCAATTTCGGTAAATTTCTCGCAGGCTTCTTTGCCGTCGCAATTATACTTGCACTCGGCTTTATGGGCTCTATGGTTCAGTCAAACTCCATCTCCGAGGCTGTCAGCACAGCTTCCTCGGGATTCGTTCCCACGTGGGTCATCGGCGTCATTCTTGCCGCGCTCTGCGCATTTATATTCCTCGGCGGAGTACAGCGCATCGCCTCCGTTGCGGAGAAGATAGTACCCGTTATGGCGGTTCTCTACCTCGCGCTCGGACTTATAGTGCTCGGCTTTAACTTCACGAAAATTCCAGCGACCTTCGGTCTCATATTCAAGTACGCGTTCTCTCCGCAGGCAATACTCGGAGGCGCATTCGGCGCAGGCATAAAGGCGGCAATAAGCCAGGGTGCCAAAAGAGGTCTGTTCTCCAATGAAGCAGGTATGGGTTCAACACCTCACGCTCACGCTCAGGCAAAGGTCGACAAGCCCCATGATCAGGGCGTCGTCGCAATGATAGGCGTATTTATAGACACTTTCGTCGTTCTCACAATTACGGCTCTCGTCGTTATTTCCACGCTTTACACCGAGGGCGGCATGCTGTCAACACCCGAGCTTCTTGCGGCAAATACGTCCATTACCAAGGCGAATATGATGCAGACCGCAATGGGTCAGATATTCGGCACAACGGCGGGCAACATCCTCGTTGCAGTCTGCCTTACGTTCTTTGCCTTCACCACCATCATAAGCTGGAACTTCTTCGGCAAGCAGAACGTTCAGTATCTATTCG
>CAYVLG010000172.1:0-3060 GCA_964452345.1 uncultured Lachnospiraceae bacterium | reverse complement strand
GTTCTCCGCAGGTATATCCCGTAACACAAAGCTCGGGAAAAACGACCGCCTTTGCGCCGTTTTTCTCCGCCTCAGCCGCCGCCCCGATTATTTTTTCGGCATTAAAGCCGCAATCCGCCACCCTTATCTCGGGCGTTACCGCACAAACCTTTATAAAACCGTGTTTCATTGTTTAATGTCCTTTCGATGGTAACTTGAATATTTAAGGATATTATACATTCTAATCGGTAAAATTACAATACCTATACCGAAAATTTTAAAAAAATTTCATCTTGTGGAGATAAAAATGAAGGATTTAAAAAGAAATTTGACAATGCTTTGCGATTTTTACGAATTGACAATGGCAAACGGCTATTTTGAATGCGGTATAAAAGATAAAATAGTTTATTTCGATGTTTTTTACCGTGACAATCCCGACGGAGGCGGTTATGCAATAGCGGCGGGACTTGAGCAGGTGGTCGAATATATTAACGGCTTGAATTTTGACGAAGAAGATATCGGATATTTGCGTTCAAAAAAATGCTTTTCCGAAAAATTTCTTGAATACCTGAAATCCTTCAGATTTACGGGAGATATATGGGCGATACCCGAGGGAACCGTTGTTTTCCCCGGTGAACCTCTTATGACCGTGCGTGCACCAGTGATAGAGGCGCAGTTTATAGAAACCTACGTGCTTATGGCGATAAATCACCAATCCCTTATAGCTACCAAGGCTTCTCGTATTACACGCGCCGCAAAGGGGAGAGCGATCAGCGAATTCGGCTCGCGCCGTGCGCAGGGAGCCGATGCGGCAATGCTCGGTGCGCGTGCCGCTTATATAGGCGGCTGCGGAGCAACTGCCTGTACGATTGTAGACGAGGCATACGGTATACCTGCTACGGGAACTATGGCTCATTCTTGGGTACAGATGTTTGACAGTGAATATGAAGCTTTTAAAACGTATTGTTCTATATATCCGCAAAATGCAACCTTGCTTGTCGATACCTACAATGCCATTGAAAGCGGAGTACCGAATGCAATTCGCGTTTTTAAAGAAATGGGAATTAAGAACTGCGGAGTACGCCTTGATTCCGGTGACGTTACGTATCTGACAAAAAAAATACGAAAAATGCTTGACGCCGCAGGCTTGACGGAATGTAAGATAATCGTCTCCAATTCAATGGACGAATATATTATCCGCGAGTTGATTCGCCAAGGCGCGGAAATAGACGCTTTTGGTGTGGGAGAAAGACTGATAACCTCAAAAAGTGCTCCTGTATTCGGAGGGGTTTATAAGGTATGTGCCGTGGAAAACGCCGACGGAGAAATACAGCCCAAAATAAAAATAAGCGAGAATGTCGGGAAAATTACCACACCGCATTTTAAGAAGCTTTACAGGCTTCGCGGACGCGAGACGGGAAAGGCTGAAGCGGATTTGATTTGCGTTTATGATGAATGCGTTGACGATACAAAGTCACTCGAAATATTCGACCCCGAGCATACCTGGAAACGTAAGACACTTGAAAATTTCACTGCCGAGGAGCTCCTTGTGCAAATATTCAAAAAAGGCGAACAGGTATATGAGCTTCCGCCTCTTTCGGAAATTCGTGAACACTGTATAAGAGAAATAGACGGAATGTGGGACGAGGTAAAGCGATTTAACAATCCTCATAATTACTACGTTGACCTTTCGGAAAAGCTTTGGCAGATAAAGCACGATATGATATCCGAATTCAGAAATAAAAAATAAAGGCGGACTTGTTATGAACATAAAAGAATTGCTCGGCGGTATTGAAGCTTGCGCCTGCGGAAAAAAGCACACATGTCCGATAGACAGCGTTGTTATAGGTGAAAATGCCTGTAACCGTTTGGCTGAACTTTGCAAAGATTATCATAGTATACTGCTTGTTGCCGATAACAATACGTTTAATGTCGGCGGCAAAAAGGCAGATGAATTTATAGGCAATAAAATAAGCGATAGGGTGATTTTTGAAACATCCTCCGTTCTTGTGCCGAATGAAGCGGCAATTGCTGCAATAGAGAAAACTTTGACGGTTGAAAACGACCTTATAATCGGAATAGGCTCCGGTGTTATCAACGACCTTTGTAAGTACGTCAGCTTCAAAAACGGTTTGAGATATTTTATTGTCGCAACTGCGCCTTCAATGGACGGATATGCTTCAAAAGGAGCGGCGCTTATTCTGAACGGAATGAAGGTGACGCTTAATGCCAATCCTCCGATGGCTATAATAGGCGATACAGAGCTTCTCAAAAACGCGCCTATGGATATGATACGTTCGGGTTACGGCGATATCATCGGCAAATACTCGTGTCTTAACGATTGGCGGCTTGCAAATCTTGTAAACGGTGAGTATATTTGCAATACCGTTTTGGAGGCCACCTTTGACGAGGTCGAAAGAACCGTTCCTCTTGCCGATAAACTGTTGGAAAGAGACGAAGAAGCAATAAATACACTTATGGAGGCATTGGTTGCTGTCGGTATTCTGATGGCATATGTCGGAAATTCAAGACCTGCTTCGGGAAGCGAGCATCATTTTTCGCATTATTTTGAAATAGTCGGATTGGTACGGGGTGAGGATTATCTGCCTCACGGAATAGATGTATGCTATTCGGCAATCGAGACTGCCAAGATAAGAGAGGAACTGCTTAAGCTTGACGGTATCGACGGCTTGAAATATTGCTTTGACAAGAACGAATATGAAACTGAAATACGCCGAGTGTACGGTGATATTGCCGACGAAGTTATTGAACTTCAAGATAAGCTTGGCTGGTATGATGTAGACAGAACGGACGTTTACCGCCGTAAATGGAAAGAAATCAAAGAGGTTCTTTCTATGTGTCCGACATCCGAAAGAATGACCGAGCTTGCGGAGAATATAGGACTTTCTTACAGCTGTTTCAAAAAGCTGTACGGCGAAGAAAAAATAAAGGACGCGTATTTATATGCCAAGGATCTTAAGGACAGATACAGCGTGCTTTGGCTTTATTACGATATTTTTGCGTGCAAGTCAAGACCACCGGTGAAACCGGTGGCTTGCACAGCCCCTATAAGGGGCAATT
>CAYVLG010000171.1:0-3090 GCA_964452345.1 uncultured Lachnospiraceae bacterium | reverse complement strand
ATCACGCTGTACGCCGAGCCCGGTCAGAAGGTCGCCTTCGTCGGCGCAACGGGCGCGGGAAAAACAACGATTACCAATCTGATTAACCGTTTTTACGATATCGACGACGGAAAAATCCGTTACGACGGAATAAATATAAACAAAATCAAAAAATCGGATCTCCGCCGTTCCTTGGGAATAGTTCTTCAGGACACCAACCTGTTTACGGGAACGGTCATGGACAACATTCGATACGGCAAGCTTGACGCAACTGATGAAGAATGTATTGCGGCGGCAAAGCTTGCCAATGCCGACGACTTTATAAACCGTTTGCCCGAGGGCTACGATACGCTGCTCACCGCAAACGGAGCTAACCTCTCACAGGGTCAGCGTCAGCTCATATCGATCGCCCGCTCTGCGGTTGCCGATCCCCCCGTTATGATACTCGACGAGGCAACCTCGTCAATAGATACACGAACCGAAGCTCTCGTACAGCGCGGCATGGACGCTCTTATGAAGGGCAGAACAGTTTTTGTAATCGCTCACAGACTTTCCACCGTCCGCAACTCAGACGTTATAATGGTGCTTGAGCACGGACGCATAATCGAGCGCGGAAACCACGAAAAGCTTATCACCGAAAAGGGCAAGTATTATCAGCTTTATACGGGTGCTTTCGAGCTTGAATAATCAATAGCGCACAGGACGAGGTAATTTGCCGTTTTTAAAACGGCAAATTACCTCCGAACGGCATTTATGCGCAAAAAATATTAAACCGCAAAGGATAAAAATATGCAGGAGAATACATACTCTTTGGGTATAGACATAGGCTCAACGACGGTAAAAACCGTGCTGAGAGAAAACGGAAACGTCATATATGAAAAGTACGAGCGTCATATGGCGCAGGTACGTAAAAAAACTCTTGAAATGCTTGAAGAAATGCGCCCGCTGCTTTCCGACAAGCAGTTTTCCGTCGCGCTGTCGGGCTCCGCAGGTCTCGGACTTGCAGAGGCCTGCGATATTCCCTTCGTACAGGAGGTATTCGCGACGGGAGAGGTCGTAAAGGCTCTCGAGCCCGATACGTCGGCAGTTATCGAGCTTGGCGGCGAGGACGCCAAAATTATTTTCTTTGAGGGCGGAACCGACGAAAGAATGAACGGAAGCTGTGCCGGAGGCACAGGAGCGTTTATAGACCAGATGGCAACACTGCTCAACATCACGGTAGACGAGATGGATAAGCTCAGCCTCGGTCACAAGCGCATATACCCGATAGCCTCACGCTGCGGAGTATTCGCCAAAACCGATATTCAGCCGCTTTTAAATCAGGGAGCGACAAAAGAGGACGTCTCCGCCAGCATATATCAGGCAGTCGTAAATCAGACGGTAGCCGGACTCGCACAGGGACGTAAAATAAAAGGCAAGGTACTGTTTCTCGGCGGTCCCTTATATTACTGCCACGGATTGCGCGAGCGTTTCAAGGTAACGCTCGGACTTTCCGACGAAGAAGCGGTATTTCCGGAATACGGACGCTTTGCCGTTGCGCTCGGCGCGTGTCTTTATGCCGAAAAAACGGGCAAACAGACAAATATCGACGCACTTTCCGAAAAAATAGTGTCCAGCATTGCAAAAGTAACCGTCTCCAACCGTATGCCGCCGCTCTTTGCGGGGCGCGAGGAATATGCGGAATTCCGTTCAAGGCACTCGAGAGCAAGTGTTCCCGAAAAGAAAATATCAGATTACAGCGGCAAAGCGTATCTCGGTATCGACTGCGGAAGCACAACGACAAAAATGGTGCTTTTGACGCAGGACGGAGAAATTCTTTATTCATATTACAGCTCCAACCGCGGAAATCCCGTTGAAATCGTAAGAGAACAGCTCTTGAAGATATATGAGCTTTGCGGCGACCGCATAAAGCTTGCGGGAAGTGCGGTAACGGGCTACGGAGAGGAGCTTATAAAAAACGCCTTCGGCGTCGATATGGGACTTGTCGAAACGATAGCTCACTACTCCGCCGCAAAGCATTTTCTCCCCGAAGTCGATTTTATCCTCGACATAGGCGGACAGGATATCAAGTGCTTCCGTATCAAAAACGGAGCCATAGACAGCATAATGCTAAACGAAGCTTGCTCCTCGGGCTGCGGCTCGTTCATCGAAACCTTTGCACGTTCTATGGGCTATACGATAGATGAATTTGCAAAAAAAGGACTGTTCAGCCCCGCTCCCGTTAATTTGGGAAGCCGCTGTACGGTATTTATGAACTCGTCGGTAAAACAGTCGCAAAGAGACGGCGCAACCGTCGAGGATATATCGGCGGGACTTTCCGTCAGCGTCGTAAAAAATGCCATATATAAGGTTATTCGCGCGGGAAGCCCCGAGGAGCTCGGCAAGCATATTGTAGTTCAGGGCGGAACGTTTTACAACGACGCGGTGCTCCGCGCCTTCGAGCTTGAGCTCGGAATGAACGTAATACGCCCCGCTATAGCGGGACTTATGGGCGCGTACGGTGCAGCATTGAGCGCAATGAAGCTCGAAAAATCGGAAATCATCGGATTTGAGGAGCTTAAAGTATTTGAGCATTCGTCAAAATCAGCCATATGCAAGGGCTGTACGAACAACTGTCATCTTACCGTCAATACGTTCAGCGGCGGCAAAAAATTCATATCCGGCAACCAATGTCAAAAAGGACTCGGAATCACAGACGCAAAAAACGAGCTTCCGAATCTGCACGAATTTAAACGAAACTATCTGACCTCTCTTTCTGCCGCAGCGCGGAATACTTCGTCCCGAGGCACCGTGGGACTTCCCCTCTCGCTCGGAATGTACGAGCTTTTGCCGCTTTGGCACGGTCTTTTCTCCGACCTCGGTTTTGACGTCAAGGTATCAAAAATGTCGACCAAGCGCACCTATGAAAAGGGTCAGTTCTCCATTCCATCCGACACCGCCTGCTATCCCGCAAAGCTTATGCACGGTCACATCGAGGAGCTTGTAGAAGAAGGAGTCGACGCCATATTTTATCCCTGTCTTACATACAACATAGACGAGCATGACGCCGACAATCACTACAACTGCCCCGTAGTTGCCTACTATTCGGAGCTTTTATACGGAAATATGGAA
>CAYVLG010000170.1:0-3111 GCA_964452345.1 uncultured Lachnospiraceae bacterium | reverse complement strand
CCTATGCCGAGATTCTCGTAGCTTACAATGTTCTTTTCGGTTTCGAATACCTTGCCGACCTCAAGCGCAACCTGCGCCTCCTGATAAGCCTTTGCAAGGTCCTTGATATTGTCGACTATCGTCGATATACCTATCGAAACCTTGGTATAAAACTCGGTCGAAAGGGTGTCCGCAATATTAACTGCAGTCTTTTCAAGCTCCTTAACGTCCGTTCCCGCCTTTATTTCCTTAACGAGAACTATGTCGTGCTCTCCGACGCTGATAACGTAATCCTTCGACTTGTCGGGGAACATATTCTGAAGCATTTCAAAAGGAAGCATATCCGTCTTGCCGAGGAATTTTATAAGGAATACGACTCTCGGCTCCTCGGTGTTGAAATGAAGCTCCTTCGACTTTATGTATATGTCGCTGGGGAGAATATTATCCAGAATAATATTCTTTATAAACGAGCCCTTATCGTACTTTTCGTCGTAAAGTCCCTTGATGTTGCCGAGCGATACGGAAAGAAGCTTGGACATCTTCTCCGCCATTTTGTCCTCGCCCTCGACAAAAACGATATACTCGTTCTTTTGTCCCGTTCCCATATAGCGATAGGTATATCCGTCTATTGCCATAAATTCGGCGGAAAACGACAGCTCTTCGCGGATACCCTGACGGATGTCTCCCATTTTGCCGAGCTCCGAGCACGATATGACGACTCCGTTTTCGTCGATAACGCCTATCACGCGGTCAAACGCATCCTTCATCTGATATATTACGCCTTGAAATAACCTGTTAGACATACACTTTATCCTCTCATTTTTTATTAATTTGACCCAAATTGTATATACTACCCTATATTGTACACTATTTTTTGTTATTTTTCAATAGCCTTTTAAAAAAATCTTATAAAAATTAACATTTTTTTCGTTTAAAATTTGTTATTTATATTTTTTGAGCAAAACAAACGCGGTTTTTATGACAGCTCCGACCTGCACACAATGCAGGAAAGCACGAATATCGGCGCGGTTTCCGTGCGCAGTATACGCTTGCCGAGACCAACGGGTCTCATCCCCGCTCTCCGCGCCGTTTCCGCCTCCTCGGGCGAAAATCCGCCCTCGCTTCCTATCATAACCGACACGTCGGGCAGGCGCCCGTTTTCATCGGGCACCAGCTCCCGCTCAAGCAAGACTCCGAGAGGCTCCGTGCCCTCTCCCTCGTAGCAAAAAATTTTCACGCCTGACTGCGAAGCGATACGCAGTGCCTCGTCAAAGCCGACCGTTGAGCCGACCGACGGAAGCATTCCCCGTCCGCACTGCTTTGCCGCCTCCTCGGCGATACGTCTGCGCCGCTCTGTTTTTCTTTCCTCCGCGTCCGCCTTTACTCTTACGACGCACCTTTCGCTCTCAAAAGGTATTATTTCATATGCTCCGCACTCGACCGCCTTCTGTATAACCGTATCGAGCTTGTCTCCCTTTGAAAGTGCCTGAAACAGGCGCACTCTGCACGGAGGCTCCGTCTCCGAGCGAGCCGAAGATATTATGTGCGCCGTTACCGCCCTGTCGTCCTCAAAGCCCGATATACTGCAAAAATATTCGTTTCCGTCCGTATCGCATACGGTTATGCTTTCACCGACCGCCATACGCAGGGAGCGCGCGATATGATGAGCATTTTCTCCGACAAGCGTTATGTCCTCGCCGCACACGGCGTCTCTGCTTACAAAAAAGCGGGGCATATTCTCCTCCGTCAATATCGGTTTATCCGTTCTTTTTTACATTATATCACTTTTTCAACAAATTATCAAGTATATTTTCAATATTTTTGCAAAATATCTTCAAGTGCATACAAGTAAGCACTTAAAAAATATTGACATATCCGCCTTTTAATGGTATAATATATCTATCAAAGTTTAATCAAAGTTTAATTTTCACCGAAAGGTACAAGTCAATGAATACAACCACGGATACTCTGCCGAGAGCGGGACGGGGACTTTTTTCGAAGAGCGTCCCTCTTTCCCGCGGTCAGAACAAGCTCTTGAATATATTTTTCTATACGGTAATCGGCGGTACGTTTATTTCCATGCTCGGGGTGATACTCTACTACGTGTACGCCTACGCCGCGCTCCACGCGGGAGGTCACGGCTTCGACTGGCTTCTCGGAATATTCTCCGATTTCGTATATATAATGAACGTTTCTCTCGAGGAAAGCCCCTACATCGTCGAAAATTCCTCATACCCTCCCATAGCAATAGCGGTGCTTTACCCGTTCGCGCTTATCTGCAAGAGTGCCTTTGCGCAATATTCAAACGAGGTTCTGACGGTCGACGAGCTTACGGCGCGCATTATACTTTATCCCCGATTTTGGGTTGCAATTCTGCTCTTTTTCTTCGTGTGCTCCGCGGTTATCGTCATCACCGTAACGCGTATATACAGGCTTCCGCCGAGAGCGGCGCTCAAGGTCGGGCTGATAACGGTAACGTCGGCTCCGTTCGCATATGCGGTTATGCGCGGAAACACCATATATTTTGCGCTTATATTCCTTTTGCTGTTTCTTTTGCTTTATAAAAACGAAAATCCCGTTCTGCGGGAAATAGGCTATCTCTGCCTTGTGTTTGCGGGTCTGATAAAAATTTATCCGCTGTTCTTCGGCGTATTCCTGCTGTGCGACAAAAAAATATGGGCGTCGGTACGCATAGGCATTTATACCGTCCTGCTGTTTCTGCTCTCGTTTTTTTTGCTCGACGGCGGAATAAAGGACTTTTTGCCGTTTATACGCAATCTCGGCGAGTTTGCGTCAAACAACGTGCGAATCGCCGCGGGCAACAATCTTTCCCTGACCTCGCTTTTGTACCGGCTCGTTCACCCTTTTTTCCCGAGCTTTGCGGACGGCAGGCTGTTCGGTATATTGAGCACAGCCGCGGTTTCGGTCTTGTTCGCAGTATCTACGGTTTCCGCGGTTTACACGCGTTCAAGCCTCTCGAGGTGCATAATAGCTTCGGCAACGGTAATTCTCATTCCGACAGTCTCGTATTTTTACGTTCTCGTGTTTATGCTCCCCGCCTTTATGGAATTTATAAAAGGCTGTGACGCTCTTTCGGTCAAAAAAAGAATACTGTACGCGGTATCCTTCGCC
>CAYVLG010000169.1:0-3153 GCA_964452345.1 uncultured Lachnospiraceae bacterium | reverse complement strand
AGCTCTGCCGACAGCTCTGCGCATACGTTAAGCTCTTCGGACATTTCTTCGGTAAATACCGTATCCTTTTTATAGCGGAGCTGGTGTTCAAGGCTTGCCCAGCAGTCCATGGCTATTGTCCGAAGCTGTATTTCAACGGTCATTTGCCGCTTTTCGTCGGCAAGAAATATCGGCACGGAAACGATAAGGTGAAGACTGCGGTAGCCGTTCGGCTTCGGATTGGCTATGTAATCCTTCCGCTGTATAAGAATTATGTCGTCTTGGCGCAGGAGCGCGTCCTCGAGCATATATACGTCGCGAACGAAAGGACATATTACGCGTATTCCCGCAACGTCGTAGAGGTTTTCCTCCACGCTTGCAAGAGAAATCGGAAGTCCCTTTTTTTCAAGCTTTCTGAAAATACTTTCGGGATTTTTAAGGCGTGTTTTTATCGTGCTTATCGGGTTTTTATCGTACTGCATGGAAAATTGGACGTTAAGTACGTTGAATTTGGTTTCTATTTCCATCAGTGCGCATTTATAATATGCCATCATTTTTATAAAGCTGTGACTGCTTTCGAGATATTCCGCGTTGTAGTCGCTTCCGAGAATATTTTTGAAAATTTGAATTTGCGGCAAAAGCTGCGGATTTAACGTATCACTGTCCATTTTCGTAACTCTCCTTTCTTGGCACGTTTAAATAAATTATACGGCATAAATATGATACTGCAAAGACAAAGCCTTGAATTTTTTGTGAAAAAGGGTGTATGTGCGATGACTATTTAAGCACTCTCTTTTTTTGAAACACAAGTCCCCACAAAACCGAAACCGCGACCATTCCGCCGGCAATGCCTATTCCGGTTTTGACGGCGGAAAGCGCATATTCGGACGCAGTTCCGAAATCGTTTGCAAGCAGATTTTTCATCATATAGTACAGGTCTCCGCCGGGGACTATCGGTATCCAGCCGGGGAGCAGAAAAACAATCGCCGGAGTGCGCTTTATCCTTGCGAAAATTTCGGAAAAAAGCGCGGTAAACGACGCGGCGGCAAAGGCGGCGGCGAACAGAGAATTTCCGAAGAAATTCACTGTATAAAAAATTGCATACGTGAAAAATCCGCAAATTCCCGCATATGGAAGAAGAGCCGCGCGCACCTTGAAAACTACGGAGAAGCACACAGTGCCGATAAGGGCGGTAATAAGGCGGACTGCAAGCTCGGCGGTGAAAAATTCGCTCATGCCCATGCACCTCCCGTTACAGCCATCGACAGCATGTAGCCGAAAGCTATCATAAGAGCCGCGAGCACGGATTGTACCGACTTTAACACACCCGACAGCAGGTCTCCGCACAGCAGGTCTCGCAGAGCCGTTCCGAAGGACAGACCGGGGACGAGCAGCATTATCGTTCCTATCATAATTATTCCGCTGTCGGCTTGCGGAAATACGGCTGCCGATACAAAGGAAAGAAGTCCCGCCAAAAAGGCGGAAATTACCGTTTTTGCCATGGCATTTACTCTTACCGAGGAAAAAGTCTCCGAGAGTGCGATAAGCGCGCCTATTGCAAGCGCGGCAATACATTCGACGGTTCCGCCGCCGAAAAATACGGCAAATGCGCCCGCGGCTGCGGCCGAGGCAGGAACGCTTGCCCATTTGGGGTATGCCTTTTTTTGCTTCGCCTTGCGTATTCTTTCGTCAAACTCCTCGAGCGGGGGAGTATCGGTGCATATTTCTCGGGATACCGCGTTAAAAAGTTCCAGCCTGTACAGGTCATTCGACGTCTCGCGGACGCGCCGCATTTGAGACGAATACGAGCCGTCCGGCATACGTACCGCGGCATTGATTACCGACGGGATTGTAAATACCTCGACGTGTATTGCACCGTAGGAACGGCAAATGCGCTCGACGGTATCCTCGACGCGCGCCACCTCGCCTCCGCTTGTCAGCATTCCTTCTCCGACGTCGAGCGCCAGACACAGAAGATATTCCGCAAAATCCGATTTGTATATTTCTTTTAACGAACCGTTCATTATAATCTCCTTTTCTTATGTCATTATTTTAGCATATTTTCGTGCCCGTGTCAACAAATAAGATTATTAATATATAAAATTATATAAAAGGCGTAGAGAAATTTGATTAACCGCACAACCGATTTTATTTTATTCCTATTGACACGTTTAAAAAAAAGGCGTATAATAATATCAATTTAAAGCGGGGGGATTTATTATGGTACTTGAGCTTAAAAATGTTGAAAAATCCTTTGGAGACAAGCATGTGCTGAAGGGTATATCGCTGTGCGCGCACAGCGGCAGTGCCTTCGGCCTTCTCGGCAGAAACGGTGCCGGAAAAACCACGACGATACGTATACTTATGGACGTATTTCACGCGGACGGAGGAGAGGTGCTTATCGACGGGAAACCAATCGATTACGCTTCTGTCGGAATCGGCTATCTTCCCGAGGAGAGAGGACTGTATCCGAAAAAGAAAATCATAGATCAGCTCGTATACTTTGCCGAGCTAAACGGTCTGACGCCAAGAGAGGCGGCGGAGGCATGCGACCGCTGGCTTTCGCGCCTCGGAATGTACGAATACAGAAATAAGCGTCTCGATACGCTTTCAAAGGGAAATCAGCAGAAGATACAGCTTATAACCGCGCTTGCCCACGATCCGGAAATAGTAATTCTCGACGAGCCTTTTTCAGGGCTTGACCCTGTCAATGCAAGGCTGCTGAAGGACGTCGTGAAGGAGACGATAAGCAAGGATAAAATCGTGCTGTTTTCAAGTCACCAAATGAATTATATCGAGGAATTCTGCGACAGCATAGCGATTATAAACGACGGAAAAGTTGCGCTCAGCGGAGACTTATATGATATAAAACGCGGTTATTCGCGTGATAAGCTGCTTGTGCGCACCGAACAGACGGAAAGGGTCAAGGAGGCTTTCGGAGAACGCTGCAGCGAGGCGGGGCATAATGCGCTTGTTTTGCGGCTCCCTGCGCCTGACGCGAAAAAAGCCGTTATGGAAAAATTGCTTGATCTTTGCGATATAGATGAAATAAGCGTTTACGAGCCGTCGCTCGGAGATATTTTCGTTGAATATGCGGATAACGGGGAGGATAGATTATGAGACAGTTTCGCACTATTTTAAAATTCGAGCTGAAAAATTATTTTAAGAATAAAA
>CAYVLG010000168.1:0-3161 GCA_964452345.1 uncultured Lachnospiraceae bacterium | reverse complement strand
ATAAAAACGGCTACCTTTTTCTCACGGACGCCGGCAAAGAAGTGGCGGAGAAGATATATGACAGGCATACTCAAATATGCGCTTTCCTTGAAATGATAGGGGTATCGCACGAAACTGCGTCAGAGGACGCGTGCAAAATAGAGCACGTTATAAGCGATGAATCCCTTAATGCAATCAAAAAACACGCGGAGAGCTATAAAAAATCGGTGTAAAATATTTGCCGTGTTCGGCAACGGAGCTTGATTTGAACGGTCGAGCTCCGCTTTTATTTTGAGTATGACCGAGAGGAGCAGAGTATTCCTTGTTTACACGGCAAAAATAATTCGTATCGATTTTCTTTACCAATAAGCATTTTACGTATTTTTATGCTATAATATATACGGTTTAATTATTTGAACGGAGGTGAAGTGTTTATGGAAATGTTGGAGCAGCTGCATATTTTGACAGATGATCTTGCTTCCTGCTCGGGAATTTTAACGGCAATCGGAGATGAAACGAGACAGCATATAATTCTGGAGATGATAAGAATCGGAAAATGCGGAGGCGTCCGCGTCGGAGAGATTACCGAAAAAACCAATCTTTCGCGTCCCGCCGTTTCCCACCACCTTAAAATTATGAAGGACGCGGGAATTGTCAAGGTGCGCCGTGAGGGTACCAAAAATTATTATTATTTCGAGCCCGATGCAGAACGCTTTGAACGCTTGATAAACGTCCTGCGGCTTGCAATATCAATATCAAAAGAATTGCCGCCGAGAAGCGGCGATGAATAAATCGGAGGTAAATATGGAAATTTCGGAAATTATTAAACAAAGACACAGCGTCCGCCAATATTCGGACGCGGTAATCGAAAAGGAAAAGAGAGAAGAACTTGACGCTTTAGTCAAAAAGATAAACGGCAAATCGGGGCTGCATATTCAAATCTTTTACGATGAACCTAAATGCTTTGATTCATTTAAAGCTCATTACGGAAAATTTTCCGGTGTAAGAAATTATATCGCTCTCGTTGGCAAGAAATCGAGAGGGCTTGAGAAGCAGCTCGGTTATTATGGCGAACAGCTGGCATTAAAGGCTCAGGAGCTTGGTTTAAATACCTGTTGGGTGGCGCTTACGCACGGTAAAAGCAACGCCAAAACATACAAAGGAGAGAAGCAGGTATGCCTGATTTCTCTCGGCTACGGCGTAAATCAAGGCGTTGCGCACAAAAGCAAGCCGATAAGCGAGGTTTGCAATTATTCGGAGGATATGCCCGAATGGTTTTTGAAGGGTATAGAGGCGGCACTTCTGGCTCCGACGGCGATGAATCAGCAAAAATTCTTTATAGAGCTTATGCCTGACGGGTCTGTAAAGGCGGCCTGCGGTAAGGGATTTTATACGAAGCTTGACCTCGGAATCGTTAAATATCATTTTGAAGTTGCTTCGGGAAAAAGCATTGCGGAATAATCAAACAGGCTCTCGGTCGTTTTCAAACGACCGAGAGCCTGTTTTGCTTCGATTTAATGCTTTATTCCGAACGGCGGTTAATAAAGGCGGCTGCCCAAAATTTTGTATATTCATACAGGTCGTCAAGCGTGGTTGCGGAGTAGCCCCTGCAATATTTTACGTATTCGCATAACATCCCTTCTATGAATATTTGAATTTCAAGTTCTATATATACGCGGTTTTTTATTCTTTTATCATCGTTGCACAATTCAAGCAGTTTGCCCGAGGCAATTGCCGTCAGTTTTTTTGCGGTAAACAAAAAATCGTTGGATTTGCAAAGCAAACGGTAATTTTCGTTGTTTTGTCGTATAAACTCAAATACCAAATCTATAAAGTGCATTATGTTTTGAGAACCTACCAATCTTACGTTGTCAAAAAAGGCGTTGATAAGCTCGTTTTCATAGTCCTCCGCAACGCCGTAAATATCGTCGTAGTGCGAATAAAACGAGCTTCGGCTTATATCGGAGCGTTTGCATAGTTCGCTGACTGATATTTTATTAAGCTCCTTTTTTTCGGAAAGCATTTCGGCGAAAGTTTTTTTGATAAGTTTTCTTGTCTTTCTTGAGGAATTATTGATATTTTGAACCTTCATTTTTATTCTCCGTAAATAAAAAATACAAATTATCGAACAGTGTACAAATAAGGACAGTGATTAATAAGCTGTTCTTTCATTTTTTGCTTTTTTATATTATAATACAACACAGTTCAAATGTCAACAGTGTTCAAAAAAGAAAGGAGAAAAAATGGATAACAAATTTGTGTCGGATACGGAAGGTATGAGTATAATCGACGTATCTCACCTTACCAAGGACTACGGCTTTGGACGGGGAGTATTTGACGTAAGTATTCACGCCGACAAGGGCGAGGTGTTTGGTTTTTTGGGGCCGAACGGTGCGGGAAAATCGACAACCATACGCCATTTGATGGGATTTTCAAAGCCGGACTCGGGCAGCACGAAAATTTTCGGCTGTGAAACCTTTGAAAAATATTCCGAAGTGCTGGGAAGGGTAGGCTACATACCCGGTGAAATTGCTCTTCCCGCGGGTCTTACGGGCTGGGATTTTATCCGAATGATGCAGGATATGCAAAAACTTCATAACGAAAAACGGCTGAAGGAAATGCTTGAGCTGTTTGAGCTTGAGGACAACGTTTTGCAGGGAGAGACAAAAAGAATGAGTCTCGGCGTAAAACGTAAATTGGCTGTCGTAACGGCATTTATGTCGGATCCCGAGGTTTTAATTCTTGATGAGCCGACAAGCGGACTTGACCCGGTAATGCAGGAGAGATTTATTCAATTTATTCACGGGGAAAAGAAAAGAGGAAAAACTATATTGCTTTCAAGTCATATCTTTTCCGAGATAGATTCCACGTGCGACCGCATTGCGATTATAAAGGACGGCAAAATAGTTTCGGAATTTGTTGCAAACGATTTAAAGCACGCGTCAAGAAAATATTATACTGTCGTTTTCAAAAACGAACCTGCGAAAAACGAATTTTTTGCCCGTAAGGACGGAATAGCCTCGCTTTGTCTTATAGAAAATACCGACGGAGGAGTTTTCATTTCCGTTGAGGACAGAGACTTGAACGCTTTGATAGCTTTGCTGTCGTCTGTTGAAATCAGTTCCTTCAGCAACAGAAAGGAAACGCTTGAGGATTATTTTATGAAATTTTATAAGGAAGAT
>CAYVLG010000167.1:0-3162 GCA_964452345.1 uncultured Lachnospiraceae bacterium | reverse complement strand
AAACTTCGTCCGTGTCCTATACCATTCATCCGCTGTAATACGCATAAAGAGGCGTCAGCTTTGCCGCGGCTTCCTTTGCCTGCTGATAGCGCAGCAGGGCGTCGGTGAGCACGGCACGCGGGTCGTCATCGTTTTCCTCCTCGCGCGGCAGGAGCATTTTGCTTTTTATGAGCATAAGCTCGCTTGCCATAACAATGAATTCCGCGGCGATATCCATATCAAGCCTTTGAGCCTCCGTGATATAATCCATATACTGATCGCATATCAGAGATATCGGAATATCCGTGATACTTACCTTATTCTTTTGTATAAGCGTCAGCAGAAGATCCAGGGGACCTTCGAATTGGTCGAGCCGATACGTTATTGCTTCCATTTATATCTCTTATACCTCGCAGGAATTTTTATTTTAAAATGCCGCCCAAAGTATTAGCTTGGTGAATAAATCGGTTATATAGTCTATGGGAGCGTCGAGAAGTCCGAAAAACAGTGCGGCAACGAGAACAATATAAATATATTTTTCGTAGCGCATTATCTTGAAATAAATTTCCGTAGGGAGAAGAACAAGAAATATTCTCGAGCCGTCGAGCGGGGGAATCGGCAAAAGATTGAACACGGCAAGCGTCACGTTCATTTGAATGCCGAGAGAAAGGAATATATTGACGACGTAGAATACGGTGTATGAGAAGTCGGTCAATTCGACAAGCCCGTATATATACAGCGATATTCTCCAAATTACGGCAAAAACAAAGGCGAGCAAAAGATTTGAAAGGGGACCTGCAAGACCCGTCAATGCCATATCGCGCTTGGGTTTTTTGAAATACCGTGTATTTATCGGAACGGGTTTTGCCCAGCCGAAACCGAAAAGTACCATACAGATAAATCCGATAGGGTCAATGTGCTTTGCGGGATTGAGCGTCAGCCGTCCGAGGCTGCGTGCCGTCGGGTCTCCGAGGCGGTATGCAACGTATCCGTGTGCGGTCTCGTGAATTGACAGCGACAGTAAAACTATCGGCAGACTCAGTAATAGGGAGATAAAAAATGATTTTAAATCTCCGCCGTGAATAAGTGAGCTGAACATAAGGTTCTCCTTAAAAATGAGTTATACGTCGTTTCTTACAAGGTCCTCGTAGGTTTCACGTCTTACGGCGACTCTGTCTTTACCGTCCTTTATCATAATTACGGGAGGACGGGGAATGCGGTTGTAGTTGGACGCCATAGAGTAGTTATATGCGCCCGTAACGAGAACTGCCAAAATATCTCCGCGCTTGGCGTGCTGTATTTCCATATTTTCACCTATCAGGTCACCGGATTCACAGCAGCGTCCCGCAACCGTCGCTCTGTAGTCTCGGGGCTCTCCCGCTCTGTTGGCTATGAGCGCGGTGTATTGAGACTGATACAGCGCATAGCGCGGGTTGTCGGGCATACCGCCGTCGACGGAAATGTAGTTTCTGAAGCCCGTAATTTCCTTGACCGAGCCGACTGTATAGAGCGTTGCTCCCGACGCTGCGACGAGCGAGCGTCCGGGCTCGAGAATTACGCGCGGCAGTTCGATATTGTTTTCCGCGCAGAGCGTGCGGACGGCCTCGGATATTTTCTTTATTGCGTCGGCATATGATATTTCGCGGTCGTATTCGGTATATTTTACGCCGAGACCGCCGCCGAGATTAAGCTCGCGGACGGTATATCCCGTTTGAGCCTTTATGTCCGCTATGAATTTAACCATTATTTTCGCCGCGTCGGCAAACGGCTCTATGTCGAATATTTGGGAGCCTATATGACAGTGCAGTCCGACAAGCTCCACGTTGTCTGCCGACAGAGCCTTTCCGACTGTTTCCATTGCCTGTCCCGTAGCTATGGCACTGCCGAATTTAGAGTCTACGTTGCCCGTGACGATTGCCTTGTGTGTGTGCGGGTCGATACCGGGGGTTATGCGTAAAAGTATTTTTTGCGTTATGCCGCGGCGTTTTGCTTCGGAGCTGACGGCACAAAGTTCGTCGGAATTGTCAACAACGAAGGTTCCGATGTTCATATCCATGGCGTCGGCGATATCACGATCGGTTTTGTTGTTGCCGTGAAAATATATGCGTTCCGCAGGGAAGCCTGCGCGCTTTGCGGTATACAGTTCTCCGCCGGATACGCAGTCTATTCCCATTCCTTCTTCGGCGGCTATACGGTAAATTTCGGTAAAGCAAAGAGCTTTCGACGCGTAAAGCGGAAGAGCGTCCGCGCCGAAATATTTTTTTGCCGCGCTTATATATGTTCTGCATTGCTCGCGTATAACGTTTTCATCGAGGACGTAAAGCGGCGTACCGTATTTTTTTGCAAGCTCCACGGAGTCTGCTCCTCCTACGGTGAGGTGTCCTTTTTCGTTTATATCAAAATGGCGGTGTAAAATCATTGTAATAAGTCTCCCTTGCAGGTGATTTTATTTTACGAACGAGCGGTGTACGCCCGTTATCATATCTCCCAGGTGTTCCGTTATATTTATATTATCGGGTGTAATTTTGCCGTTACTGTACACGAAAATATTTATCGACGCATTGTGAGTAAACGGAATTTCTCCCGTTCGCGTTTCGTCAAGCCCCATAGAATATGCCTGAATGGCGCGAACGACCGTGGCGTGCGTCGAGAGCATTACGGTTTGACCGTCGTGTCTTTCGGCAATTTTCTTTACGGCGGGAATTATTCTGCGGTAAACCTCGGCGGTGGATTCTCCGCCTGTGCAGCGTGAGTTGGCGTAGTCGTTTTTCCAAACCGAGAAATCATTTTCGTATGCCGTCGCTATGTCGTCGGTTGTTTGTCCCTCCCACTCTCCGGCGAATATTTCCCGAAGTTCGGTGCAGGGGATTATTTCAAGTCCCAGCCGTTTTGCGGCGGGAAGTGCCGTGTTGTAGGCACGCAACAGGTCGCTTGAATATATTACGTCCGGTCTGCAATGCTCGCATATATAATTTGCGGCAAGCTCTGCCTGAGCCTTTCCGAGTTCCGACAAATCAAAATCGGAGTGTCCCGCGAATTTTTTTTCGGCATTTGCTATGCTTTGTCCGTGACGTGTGATTATAAGCCGTGTCATTTTACCTTTCCTTGCTTAAAGCTTCGAATAGGACAAAACAGTCCTCCAAAGCTCGTCTTTTCCCTCTTTTCTTAAAGAAGAGAAGAAAA
>CAYVLG010000166.1:0-3181 GCA_964452345.1 uncultured Lachnospiraceae bacterium | reverse complement strand
AACCTAATGAAAAACAGTGACGTTTTCGATATTTTTAAGGTTTCCGCCTTATAAATTATTTTTTTGAAAGTTTTTGCGGAGCTTTTTTCAAAAAGCGACATCGCGCCCCCCCGCGTCCCCCTAAAAACATTAAAAATCTATTGACAAATAAAGGGAGATTGTTGTATAATTATCTAAAGCATTACGGAGGCGGATTTATGAGCGAAAAAGGCAATTTCAGTAATATAATAGAAATTAAAAATCTTACCAAAAGTTTTGGAAACGTGCAGGCGGTAAAGAATATAAGCTTCGACGTTGTAAGCGGAGAGCTTTTCGCATTTCTCGGCGTAAACGGTGCGGGAAAATCAACGACGATTTCCATAATGTGCGATATGATAAAGCGCGACGGCGGCAGTGTTTTGATAGACGGAGCGGACATAGAGCGCGAGCCGGAAAAAATCAAGCGTGAGCTTGGAGTTGTTTTTCAAAACAGCGTACTCGACAAGGCTCTGACCGTAGGTGACAACATCAAAAGCCGTGCCGCGCTGTACGGAATTACGGGGCGCGAGTTTGAACAAAGGCTCTCGGAGCTGACGGAGCTTCTCGACCTTTCCGAGCTTCTCCCCCGCCCCGTCGGCAAACTTTCGGGCGGTCAGCGCAGAAGAATAGATATTGCGCGGGCACTTGTCCACAGACCCAAAATTCTGATTTTGGACGAGCCGACCACGGGTCTCGACCCGCAGACCCGCAAAATGCTTTGGCAGACCGTCTCCTCTTTAAGAGAGAGCACGGGTATGACGGTATTTCTTACAACTCATTATATGGAGGAAGCGGCGGACGCGGACCACGTTGTAATTCTCGACTCGGGCGAGATTGCCGCCAAGGGCACTCCGCACGAGCTTAAAAACAAATTCACGGGAGATTACATCACGCTGTACGGCGTATCCGCCGACGAGGCGAAAGTTCTCGGCAAGCCCGTTGAGGCTGTCCGCGACGGCGTGCGCGTAACGGTCGCGGACACAGCCGAGGCAACGTCACTGATACTCGTGCATTCGGAGCTGTTCCGCGATTACGAAATATCGAAAGCAAAAATGGACGACGTATTTTTGGCGGCTACGGGAAAATCCCTTTCCGCCGAAAACGCCTCCGAAGGGACGGTAAAGAAAAAATGATGGGACTTTCTGCTCTTATAAAACGCAACACAAAGCTTTTCTTCAAAGACAAAGCAATGCTTTTCACTTCCTTGATAACGCCGATTATACTTCTCGTACTGTACGTAACGTTTTTGGCGGACGTTTACCGCGACAGTTTCGCCTCGGCAATTCCCGAGAATCTCGGCATATCGGATTCGCTCATTGACGGCACCGTCGGCTCACAGCTTATGTCGTCACTGCTCGCCGTATGCTGTGTAACGGTCGCCTTCTGCTCGAATATGCTTACGGTTCAGGACAGGGTCAACGGAACGCGTGCGGATCTCGACATAACACCCGTAAAGCAATCGACGGTTGCCGTCGGCTACTACGTCTCAACCGTCATTTCCACGCTTCTCGTCTGCTACACGGCAATGCTCGTATCTCTCGTATATATCGGCGCGGTGGGCTGGTATTTATCCGCCGCGGACGTTGCTTTGCTTGCTCTCGACGTGCTCCTCGTCGTGCTTTTCGGCAGTGCGCTTTCGTCGGCAGTCGGATTTTTCCTGACGTCGCAGGGTCAGCTTTCCGCAGTCGGAACGATAGTCAGTGCGGGCTACGGCTTTATATGCGGCGCGTATATGCCGATATCGCAGTTCGGCGAAGGGCTGCAGCGCGTTATATCGTTTTTGCCGGGAACATACGGAACGTCGCTGTTCCGCAACCACGCTATGCGCGGAGCACTTGCGGAAATGGAGAGTTCCGGTATTCCCTCGGAGGTAATATCGGCAATACGCGATTCCGTTGACTGCAACGTTTACTTTTTCGGCAGTCGCGTCGAAACACCCGTTATGTATGCAATTCTCATCGCGGCTATCGTACTGATTACCGGAATTTACGTTCTTATGAATATTCTGAAGTCTAAAAAAATCTCCCGTCGGAGCGGGCTCAAACCAAGAAAGGGACAATAATATGAAAACAGTCATACTTGACAGATGTACGGTCACAAAGGGCGACGTTGACCTTTCTCCGCTTGAGGAGTTCGGAGAGACGGAGTATTACGATATGCTTCCGAAGGACAAAATAAAAGACGTCCTCGCGGACGCCGACGCGGTAATATGCAACAAATCGGTTATAGACAGAGAAATTATAGAGGCGTCGAATCTCAAATTCATCGGTCTGTTTGCGACGGGCTACAACAATATCGACATTGATTTTGCGCGTGAAAGAGGTATCGCCGTCTGCAACGTGCCCGATTATTCGACGGCAAGCGTTACACAGACGACGGTAGCTCTGCTTCTGGAACTTGCGGGAAGCACGTCAAAATACGTCTCCTCCGTCGCCCGCGGAGATTGGAAACGCGCCTCGGCGTTTTCGTATTTTGATTTTCCGATAACCGAAATATCGGGCAAAACGCTCGGCATATACGGTCTCGGAACGATAGGCACGTCGGTTGCACGCGTTGCTCTTGCCCTCGGAATGCGGGTAATTGCCTATACGCGCACGCCGAAGCAGGTTAACGGTGTGGAGCTTGTATCCTCCGAAACGCTGTTTTCGGAAAGTGATTTTCTCTCCCTGCACTGCCCGTTAAATGCGCAGTCGGAGGGGCTCATAAACAGCGGCACGCTGTCGCTTATGAAACCGAGTGCCTATATTATCAACACCTCGCGCGGCGGAGTTATCGACGAATACGCGCTTGCCGACGCCTTGAAAAGCAAAAAAATCGCGGGTGCCGCGCTCGACGTGCTCGTCAATGAGCCAATGTCCGAGGACTGTCCGCTGTTCGGTATCGAAAACTGTCTGATAACTCCTCACGTTGCCTGGGCTTCGATTGAGTCGAGGACGCGCCTTATCGGAAGAGTTGCCGACAATCTGCGCGCATTTTGCAGCGGTAATCCGATAAACGTTGTAAATTAAGGGGATGCGTTTGCGCTTTTTTGAAAAAAAGCTTGGCAAAAAACTTCCAATAAATTATTTTAGAGAGTATAACCCTTAATGAGAACGGAAAACGTGATTGTTTTAACCGTTACGTTATGGTTTTGCCCTTTTTAAAAGTTTTAGTCAAGTTTTTT
>CAYVLG010000165.1:0-3184 GCA_964452345.1 uncultured Lachnospiraceae bacterium | reverse complement strand
AAGCACACTCCGATAAAAATATTCAAGCCGAGGCTTGTAAGGATATTATATCATAAAAATGTGAATAGTTCAACCATTTTATATGCGAACGTTTGATTTTTTAATTTATAATAAAATATAGGCTATAAAACAAATTTCCCCCGCAAGCTTTTTGCAGGGGAAATCGGATTATCAATTATTCGTTTTCTTCTTCCTTGGGAATATAAAGCTCATAATCCTTAAGCTTGGTTTTTGTAAATATCATAGTACCGTAGTACGTATATTTTACCTTTGAAAGATCCTTGTGCTCAAGCGTGGCAGTCTGATTAAAGATTATCGGTATAATCGGCAGCTCCTCCATCAAAAGCTCTTCGGCGTCATGGAGAATTGTTGCACGTGCCTTGATATCCTTTTCGGCATAAGCCTTCTCGATAAGCTCGTTATATTCGTCGCTGTTATAACCGCTTATATGAGTAGGTATTTCAAAGTCTCTGCTGCCGTCCTTTGTTGAAGAGCCTCCTGTAAAGCACTTTGCGTAGGGCGCGAGGACAGAGAAGGCGTCAGCTGAAAATGCCGTGTAATCGATAGCCGCAACCTCAAATTTACCTGCTTGATAATTTTCAACGAATATATCGTCGCGGATATCCTTGGCAACCTCGCCTGTCGTCTTTAAAATATCGTCGTTTACTATGGTTTCGACAGCGTTAACGGTTACGTTAAAGCCGAGAGAAGACCAAGCTTCCTTTACCATTTCTGCAATTGCCAAATGAACCTCGTCATATGCGGGAACTGAAATTGAGAATTTGTAATCCGATGCCTTTATGCCGGATTCGTTAAGTGCGCTTTGTGCCGCCGACATATCGGAGCTTGCCGAAAGAATATTTCCGCCTACTTCTCTGAATAAATCCTTCTTGGAGTTGGCAT
The DNA here is from genome assembly GCA_964452345.1 of uncultured Lachnospiraceae bacterium. Lineage (GTDB taxonomy): Bacteria > Bacillota > Clostridia > Oscillospirales > CAG-272 > HGM12713. The sequence goes on along the minus strand of CAYVLG010000165.1, from coordinate 2,281 downwards.
CATAAACACCGTAGGGAACGAGAGCCGTTGCCGCTCTGGCAAATACTACCGCATTTGCAATAGCTTCTCTGTCTATTGCCAATGAAAGTGCTTTTCTGACGTTTGCGTTGGCAAATATTGCTTCACCATCGCCGCCATCGACACGGCTGATAATCGCATTTTGATTGAGTACGTATATATGCGTGCTGAGTGCGTCGCTGATTTCGGCAGAATCCTTATAACTGCTTCTCATAGACAGCGGAATATCGCCTACGAAGAATATTTCTCCGTTATCGTAAGCAGTCATTATTTCTTCGGCAGTCTTGGTATAATCAATTATGATACGGTAGGGTGTTACGGATTTGTCTATATCGTCCTTAAGAATATCGCGGTAATAATATGCGTTTCTTTCAAGCACGAGATATTCCTCGCCCTCTTCATACGATACCTCTCTTAATTTAAAGGGACCGCTTGAGCATATTGTTGCAGGCTTCTTTGCCCAGTCGTCGGTTTTACCTACGATGTCCTCTCTCAAGGGCACAAGTGCATAGCTTGTCAAGTTGAGAAGAAACTGATCGTAATCGATTTTGCCTTCAAACTCTATGCGCAACTGCGTTTCGTTGATAGCGCTTATTCCAACGTCGTCGATTGATATTTCACCCTCGCCTTCTTTTGCGGCGCGTGCGTTCTTTATGTCGTAAAGCAATGCTGCTGCTTCAAAATTGTTGCTCGGGTCGAGAATACGTCTCCAAGCATAGTACACATCGTTCGCGGTAATTGCCGTTCCGTCTGTCCAGCTTGTCTCGTTGAGAGTAATTATCATCTCGTATTCTTCGGCGTTATCGTCCTCACTTATAGTATAGGACTTTGCAAGAGATTTTTGTACTTTTCCTTTGTCGGTCAATATAAACAGGTTGTCGAAAACAAGGCTTACCAATCTAAGGGCAGACTCGTTGTTATAGGCGCGTGCGGGGTCAAGATCATAGATCTGATCCGTAAGGTACATATATATATATGCACCTTTGTCGTTTTCGTCTTTTTCAGCACAGCTTGCAAGCGCAGGCACAAGCATAAGCAGACAAAGAACAAGAGCAATCACTCTTTTCATCATTTTTTGAAAACCTCCTCATGGTTTGAAAAACTAATACGCCGCACTCGCGGCAATTTACTCATTGTATTATACCATATTTTTATAATAAAATCAATGATAAACGAGACAATTTTTTTGCTTTTGGTGCTTTGCACAATGCGACAGCTGATTTGTTGTTTATTTTGCCTTAAAGGAGAGCTTATGAAAAATTATATAATATCCAATCTTGTAATGGAAAACGCCTTCATAGAAAAAATAAAAAGTGAACACGGTACACAGTCGGATTCGTATTCGGAAAACAACTACGGCAGTATTAAAGTATGCAGACTTAATATAAAAAATAGAAACGAAGAGCTGCGTTATAATTGTAAAAAGGGAATTCATATAACGGTTTATACACGGGAACTTTGGTTACTTGACGAATACGAAACGGAGTCTGCCTCAAAAATAATAGCGAATGAGATAAAGAAGGCTACAGCTTCGGCTTTGTCTGTAAATAATCTTAAGAGCAAAAAAATTCTCGTTGTAGGAATGGGAAACCGTCAAATAGCGTCTGATTCCGTAGGAGCAATGACTGCGGAAAGAGTGAATGTTACGCGTTATATGGAGCTTGCGGATAAGTCTGCTTTTGACAAAAGCGGTATGTGCTCCGTAAGCTCGGTAAGCTGCGGTGTTATGGGAGAAACAGGATTACGAACTATTGAATTTATTCGAGGCATTGCGCGGCAGATATCTCCCGACGTAATAATTGCCGTTGATGCGCTGGCTGCAAGAGAATGCACGCGTTTGGCGTCTACGGTTCAAATATCCGACTGCGGTATAGCTCCCGGAGCCGGTATAGGCAATCGACAAACTGCCATAAATACGGAAACCGTTGGGGTACCGGTTGTTGCAATAGGAGTACCGACAGTTGTTTCTGCGGCGACTCTTATCGTAGATGCGATAAAAAAGCTCGGAGATATTGAAATATCAAATCGAATAGAAAAAATTTTGGAGGAAGAAAAAAATTATTTTGTTGCTCCGAAAGAATGCGATATTATATCTGACAGTGTATCGAATCTGCTTGCCGCAGCATTGAACCGTGCATTTGGAGTAATATAATTGCTTAAATGAGAATATACATTTTATATCCCATAAAACCGAAAAAAGGAGGAGCTATGAAGTCTGAAAAATAAACCAAATGAGAGGAAGTAAAAAAGAGCGCAAGAAGGC
>CAYVLG010000164.1:0-3185 GCA_964452345.1 uncultured Lachnospiraceae bacterium | reverse complement strand
ATTTCCGATCTCGTCAAGGATGGCAAGCTCAAGGAAATTGTCGATTTCAGAGATGAAATCGATTTAAGCGGATTTAAGCTGACGCTTGATTTGCGCCGCGGAGTCGATCCCGACAAACTGATGAACAAGCTTTTCAAGCTTACACCTCTCGAGGACAGCTTCAAATGCAATTTCAATATTCTTATCAATTCTACTCCGAAGCAAATGGGAGTTATCGAAATTCTGAACGAATGGATAAAATTCAGAATGGAATGCCTTTCGAGAGAACTTACCTTTGACCTTAAGAAAAAGAAAGACAAGCTTCATCTGCTCCTCGGATTGGGCAAAATACTGCTTGATATCGACAAGGCAATAAGAATCATCCGCCATACCGAAAAGGAAGAGGACGTTATACCGAATCTTATGTCGGGCTTCGGAATCGACGAAATACAGGCGGAATTTATAGCGGAAATAAAGCTGCGCAATCTCAATAAGCAGTATATCATCAACCGCATAAACGAGATAGAGGGACTTCAGGCGGAAATCGCTCATATCGAGGAAATATTGGGCGACGAGCTGAAGCTGAAGGCTCTTATCTCTGCTCAGCTGGCAGAAATAAAGAAAAAATACGGACAGCCGAGACGCTCCCAGCTTATCCACATAGACGACGTGGAGGTATACGACGAAAGCGAAGAAATAGAAAATTTCAATGTAAAAGTATATCTGACGCGGGAAGGCTATTTCAAAAAAATCACTATGCAGTCGCTTCGCGGAAACGACGAGCATAAGCTGAAGGAAAACGACGAAATATTGATAACGGAGGAAACCGACAATCTCTCGGAGCTTATATTCATCACCGACAAATGCCAGATGTACAAAGCAAAAACTGCCGACTTTGAATGTTGTAAAGCATCTGCCATGGGCGAATATCTTCCCGCCAAGCTCGGAATGGACGACGGCGAAAAACCCGTATTTATGAAGCTTCACAACGGCTGGAATTCAGGTGAAAATTTTGTATATATCTTTGAAAACGGAAAAGGCGTGAGAATACCCGCGACAACCTACGAAACAAAAGCTCCGCGCCGCAAGCTCGTCGGCGTTTATTCGTCGGCGTCTCCGATATGCGCCGTATTTTACGAAACCGAAAAAAATCCGTTTGAATTTATTATGGTAAGCAGTGCGGACAGAGCGATTATAATCAAATCCTCGCTTATTCCGATAAAAACGACCAAAAGCTCCGCGGGCGTAACCCTAATGACGCTTAAGGCGGGACAGCGGATAGTCGACTGCCGAAAGAATTTTGAAGAAATTTACGAGGATACAAAGGGCTACCGCAAATTGAAGATACCTGCAAACGGTCAGATTTTAAACGAAAAGGATATCAAAATTCAACAGCTCCGAATAGACGGCTGATTTGAAAGGAAAATATAATGAACAAAACAAAGCTTTTTACAAGAATACTCTGCTGTGTACTTGCACTGCTTATGCTTATAGGCATAATGACATATATTTTCGCGTACCTGCTTTAATGCCAAGGAGATATTTAAATTATGGACCTTTTTTTGCCTACTCTCAATCAGATGATATTCCTTTTTGCGTTTATCATCATAGGCTTTCTTCTCGCAAAATTCAAAATAGTTCCGCACGGTTCCGCGGGTATTTGCGCAAAGCTGGAAAATTGGATTTTTATTCCCGCACTCGTTATGCAGACTTTTATAAGCAAATTCACCGTTTCAAATCTCGGAGTTACGTGGAAACTGTTACTTTTCGGATTTATAATAGACTTGATAGTAATTCCCGTAACCGTTCTCGTATCAAAATTAATAACCAAGGACGGCTACAAAAGAAAAATCTATATCTACGGTCTTTGCTTTTCCAATTTCGCATTTATGGGAAATGCCGTCGTCAACGCCATTTTCCCCGATATTTTCTTTGAATACATAGTATTTACTCTAACTCTTTGGATTCCGATATATCTCTGGGGTGTTCCCGCCCTGCTCACGGCAAGCGAAGAAAAGCAATCTCTCGCAAAAAGGCTCAAGGCATTTATAAACCCTATGTTTATAGCAATGATAATCGGAATGATAATCGGCTTAACGGGCGTTTCCGTTCCGGCAAGCATAAGCTCCGTAATAGATGTTTCGGCAAGCTGTATGTCTCCGATAGCAATGCTTCTGACAGGATTTACGGTAGCCGAGATAGATTTGAAAAAGACCCTGTCACAGGTAAGCGTTTACGTTGTAAGCATACTGCGGCTTACCGTATATCCGATTATAGCGATATGTATTTTCGCCGTAATCCCGATAGACATACCGAGCAGCTACGTTATCTGTGCCGTCTGCTCAATTGCAATGCCCTTGGGACTTAATACAATCGTTATTCCCGCGGCATACGGCAAGGATACCTCCACTGCCTCGGGAATGGCTCTTGTGTCACACGTTCTTTCGGTCATCACCATTCCTGTAATATTTATACTTTTACGTATGATAATTTAAATTCGATGAGGATAGTTTAATGAAGGTACTTATAATATATTCTACCGTATGCGGTTCAAGCAAGGAATGCGCAGAAATGCTGAAGGAGCGTCTGCGCGGAGGCTTTGAAACGGAAATATACGATATAAACGACAATCCGCCTTCGCCGCAGGGCTTTGACATAGCCGTCATAGGCGGGTCGGTACGAATGGCAAAAATAAATAAAAAGCTGAAAAAATATTTAAGTGCCAATGCGGAAATACTCAACCAAATGCACACGGCACTGTTTTTGTGCTGCGGCTTTACCGAAAATTTCGACGACTACGTTGCAATGCAAATTCCCAAATCCGTATTACCTTCTCTGGGTATACACTGTTTTGGAGGAGAGCTGAAGCCGCATAAGCTAAAGGGCTTTGACAAGCTTATAGTAAAAATGATGCGCTCGGAAATTACGGGGACCGATTTTGAAATGCAGGAGCAATCACGACCTGCTTTACCGGAAATAATACCCGAAAATATCACCCGTTTGGCAGATAAAATACGTTCTCTTTTGTAATTTCGGCATTTATACATATTTGCGCTGCCGACAGCGCGAAAAATTTGTCAAGATTTTTTCAAAAAAATCTTGACAAATTGCCGAAAATATGGTATCATATATAGGTAGCGCAAATACAGATGACCCACTAGCTCAGACGGTAGAGCACTTGACTTTTAATCAAGGGGTCCGGAGTT
>CAYVLG010000163.1:0-3195 GCA_964452345.1 uncultured Lachnospiraceae bacterium | reverse complement strand
GGACAAACGGAACAGGTTTGCAAAAATCTTTCTGCAGTGCTGGAGGCGGCAGGAGCTTCATTGAATAATGCGATAAAAACAGTATGCTTTTTGGCGGATATGAATGACTTTGTGGCTTTTAACGAAGTTTACGGTAAATATTTTACATCAAAGCCTGCACGCTCGTGTGTTGCCGCGAAGCAACTGCCTAAGAATGTTCTTGTTGAGATAGAGGTTATTGCGGAACTCTAAAAATGTTGTTATCCTGCTTTGAAAATTTAAAATGGTATTTTAAATTTTATGCAAAATACAACAATTTTTAAAACATTTGTATATACTCTTGACAAAAGTCTAATTTCATGATAAAATAACTATATAAATTTTATTATGATGCTGGCGTTTAAAGGGAACCAGTAGTCGATAATACGTTTGCAGAAAGTCGGTGTTTGATGCGAACCGACAGCGTTAGTCGCCGAAGCTCCTCCCCGAGCCTCCGCTTGAAGGTCGTTATGATTGTGTAGACGCGGACGGGTTTGTTACCGTTATCAAAACAGCTTCACTGTAAGGTGAGGGAGAGTGGCATTATTGCAATAAGAGTGGTACCGCAGAGAGTTAGTAAAGACCTTTGTCTCTTAAAATTTAAGAGATGAAGGTCATTTTTGATAATAAGCTAAAAGGAGTTAAAATGATTTTAAACGGTTCGGAAATTCTTGTAAATGTTTTGCTCGAGCAGGGTGTTGATACAGTGTTCGGTTATCCGGGCGGCTCGGTTCTTAATATTTACGATGCGCTGTATAAAAACAGTGATAAAATAAGACATATTTTAACGGCTCACGAGCAGGGCGCGTCTCATGCCGCAGACGGTTATGCACGTGCAACCGGAAAGACGGGAGTTGTAATTGCAACAAGCGGTCCCGGTGCAACCAATCTTGTAACAGGTATTGCTACCGCATATATGGATAGCGTTCCTATGGTGGCGATAACAGGAAATGTTGCAACGCCGCTTATCGGTTGCGACAGCTTCCAAGAGGTATATATCGCGGGAATCACGATGCCCATTACAAAACATAACTTTGTTGTAAGAAAGGTAGAGGAGCTTGCAGATACGCTCCGCGCGGCATTCAAAATAGCGGCGAGTGGACGTCCGGGACCTGTTCTTGTCGATATTCCAAAGGACGTTACGGCTAATAAAACTACTTATACGCCTGCAGCGGCGGTTGATATATCTGTTGACAAGAGTATCGATGGAGATATAACGGAGGTTGCCGAGCTTATAAACGATGCCGAAAGACCGTTTATTTATTTTGGCGGCGGCGTTAAACTTTCGGGTGCTTCGGATGAACTGCGCGAGCTTGTGACAAAGGCAGATATTCCGGCGGCGTACACGCTTATGGCTGCCGGTGTTCTCGGATACGGTGAAGAAAACAACCTCGGTCTTATGGGTATGCACGGAAATTATTCCGCGAATTCCGCAGCAAACAGATCTGATGTTATGATTGCGATAGGTACGCGTTTCAGCGACAGAGTTGCACTTAATACCGAAAAATTCGGACATAATTCAAAAATAGTACATATTGATATAGACCCGGGAGAAATCGGCAAAAATATTGTTGCCGATTATAGCATAGTCGGAGATGTTAAGACTGTTCTTACGGAACTTTTAAAACACATAAAGCCTGCAAAGCACGCTTTGTGGAAGGAACAAATAGAAAAGTGGAAGCTGGACGATTTTGTTCCGACTGACAGCGACAACGAGTTGAAACCGCATTTCGTTATAGGAAAAGCGTGTGATATTGCGGGCGGAGATGCAATATACGTTACCGACGTCGGACAACATCAGATGTGGGCAGCTCAATATCTTAAGCATGTGCATCCTCGTAATTTCCTGACAAGCGGAGGACTTGGAACAATGGGCTACGGTTACGGTGCGGCTATAGGCGCAAAAATTGCACATCCCGAGACGCCGGTGGTTCATTTTACGAGTGACGGATCTCTGCATATGAATATGAACGAGCTTTGCACCGCGGTAAGCTATAAGCTTCCTGTTATAACCGTTATACTCAATAATGCCGTTCTCGGAATGGTAAGACAGTGGCAGGGTGCATTTTACGGTCAGAGATATTCCAATAGTGAACCCGAAAGAGCAACGAATTACGTCAAGGTAGCCGAGGCCTTCGGTGCGAAAGGATATCACTGCGAAACGCCTGGCGAGTTTGAGGCTGCTATGACAGAAGCTATGAAATCCGACGGTCCGGTTTGGATAGAATGTGTGATAGACCGCGAGGAAAAGGTTTTACCGATGATTCCTTCGGGCGGTACGGTTCACGACACGATTTTCAAATAAGGAGAAAAATAAATGAAAAAAAAGTGTATGGTGCTCCTTGTAGAGAATAATGCGGGTGTGCTTGCAAGAGTTAGCTCGTTGTTTATGCAAAGAGGCTTTAATATAGACTCGCTGACGGTTTCATCTACGGAAAATCCCAAAATATCGAGAATCACAATTGTTACTACGGGAGACCAAAAAAATATAAATCAAATGATGAAGCAAACGGCAAAGCTTGTAGAAACAAAGATGATTTTCTCTGTCGAGCCTGCTTTCAGCCTTATACAAGAGCTTCTTTTGGTTAAACTTTCGACCGAAAATGCCGACGTACAGGCTCTGAAAAAAATAATAAGCGATTTTGGCGCAAGCGCGGTTGACGTTACGTCAGGATGTCTTATAACGGAGCTTGCGGCGTCATCACAGGTTATAGACGATTTTCTTGATGCAATTTCGGGCTTTAAAATGCTGGAAATGTGCCGTTCCGGTGCGATTGCCATGGAGCGCGGAAACGTTGTGTATGATTTGAATTAACCGTTTTTACGGCTATTTAAAATAAAAAATAAAAAGGAGAATTTTAAAATGATTACTAAGTATTACGATTCAGACTGCAATCTGTCTATGCTTGACGGAAAGACAATCGCTGTTATCGGCTTTGGAAGCCAAGGACATGCTCATTCCATGAACCTTGCGGAAAGTGGCTGTAACGTTGTTGTCGGATTGAGAAAAGGAAGCGGTCACTGGAAAAAGGCGGCTGATTTTGCGGCAACTCATTCAAACTTTAAGGTTATGGAGGTTGAAGAAGCGGCAAAGGCGGCAGATATCGTAATGATGCTTGTTCCCGATGAGCTTGCAGCCGATATCTATAACAAGCAGGTTGCGCCTTATATGAAGGA
>CAYVLG010000162.1:0-3235 GCA_964452345.1 uncultured Lachnospiraceae bacterium | reverse complement strand
TCTTATTCCGAAAAAAAGCGGAACGCTTTCGCGTTCCGCTTTGTGGGTACGTTTATTCTGCCTTTTCTGTGGTATCTTCCGCGGTTTCGAAGGTGTTATTTTGCAAAAGATACTCCATCGTTTTGTCGTACAGCATAGATTCGTATATTATGTCCGTCATATTTTCCTTGACGTATTCTTTTTTATAGCCGTATGCGCTGACGTATTCCTCGACGTATTTGTCGAAAAGCTTGCTTTTTTCCTCATCCGTCACACTGATATTCTCTTTGCGGACGATATAGTAATAAACAAGATCCTTTTTTACAAGCTTTCTCGCCTCGTCGCGAAGATCCTCATCGTCTATGTTTCTGCTTTCGAGTAACGTTTTATAGTCTTCTTCGTTTCCTTTCACAAGGTACATATAAGCTTGTTTTTTCTGTCTGAAGTAATACTCAACCTTGTCCTCGGGATAAGCAGTTATCTTATTGGCTGCAAGTATAGCATCCCAAAGAGCGTCTTCCTTCGAGGCGTCGCTGTTATCAAGCACGATCCTAAAGCCCGTATATTTTACTTCTCCGACATATTTTGAAACGTCAAGCTTATCGTAATTTATTTCGGTTTCGCTCTCTGTCTGAGCTGTATCGTTTGAGGTTATTTGTTCCTCCGAGGTATCGTCTCTTACGCAAGCAGCCGTCCCTGCAACAGAGGCAAGCAAAAGCATAACGGCAACCGCAGACGTCAATACTTTGTTATTTTTCATAATACGTATCGGCCTCCTTTTTTAATCGGGTAATACTATTTATATATATTTTACCATACTTTTACCGTTTTGAAAAGGGCTTTTTGCAAAAAAATAAAAAGAAAAGGCAATTCGTTTGAGAATCACCTTTTCTTTTTTACCTATTACTTGCTCTCTACGTTGAGAACTTCCTTGCCGTCGTAATAACCGCATGACTTGCATACGCGGTGATTGAGTACATACTCTCCGCACTTCGGGCACTTTGTCATTCCCGGAAGCGCAAGCTTCCAATTGTTGGAACGTCTTTTGTCTCTGCGAGCCTTCGATACCTTCTTCTTCGGTACTGCCATTTCTACACCTCCTTGAAGCGTTGAACACAATTTTGTTTGTATTAATTAATTTAATTAATTACCGTTGTCTTTGTCCTTGTCAAACAGCGTCGCCAATATTGCGAGCCTCGGGTCGATTTCCTTGTCCGTACAGCCGCAGTCTCCGTCTCTGCGCGGTTTTCCGCACTTGGGACACAGCCCCGGACAGTCATCGGAGCATAGCAATCTTGTCGGAAACGAAAGCATAAGCTCTTCACCGAGCGGTTCATCTGCGTCAAGCTCCGTTCCGTGAATGACGATATATTCGTCTTCGTCCGCGTCCTCGGCGCAAAGCGTTCCGTCGGTAACCGCCGTGCGCTCGAAATCAAGAGAGAAAACTCCGCTTACCGGAGCAAGACATCTTGCGCACTCTCCGCGATATTTAAACTCCGCGTGAAGCTTCAGGCTCATATAGCCCGCGTTGTCGGTAACGGTGCCCGTCACGTGTGCGTCGGATTCCGCCGCGACGTCGGGAAGCTCCATAGGCGTCAGCATATAGTCGATATTGATTTTTTTAACCTCTCCTCTGAGAAGCGGTCCTACATCAATGACCATATAACCTCCGAAAAAATCTGCGTTTTTGCTTGCATTTTTCCGATACGATCGGTTTGACATAAAATGCGACAATACATATTATAATCTATTTTCCTTCAATTGTCAAGGGCTTTTTTGAAATTCGCTTGCCAAATCATCGATTTTCTTTTGAAATATGCTTTTTTCTATTTACTTACGGAAGTTTGTGTGGTAAAATTATTAACGTAAAAGATAAATAAGGAGACGGATATGGAAAACATAAAAAGCTTTTCTTACGTTCGAACTGCGCTTGAGCTTATGCCGCCGCGGGCGGAAAATTCCAATAAAAGCACGTTCGGAAGGGTACTTTGCGTATGCGGCTCCCGCGGAATGGCGGGTGCGGCTGTTTTATGTGCGCGTGCGGTTTTGCGCGTCGGCGCGGGGCTTGCCGAGGTACTGACAACAGAGGACAACAGAGCGGTCATTCAGACTGCATTTCCGGAGGCGATAGTTACGGTATACGGCGATAATGCCGGCGGGGACTTTATCGGAAATGCGATACACCGTGCCGATGTTATTATATGCGGCTGCGGTCTCGGTGTAAGCAAGGAGGCGCTTACCGTTCTTTCACGCGTGCTTCGCGAGCATACGGTTCCGCTTGTTCTCGATGCGGACGCACTAAATCTTTTATCTCTCAATCCGTCTCTTATGAAATATGCGGAAAATGCGGTAATTACTCCTCATCCGGGTGAAATGTCTCGGCTCACGGGAAAGACGGTAGATGAGATACAGGCGGACAGAGAGCGGATATGCAGAGATTATGCGGCGGCTCACAAGCTTGTATGCGTGCTGAAGGGGCACCGCACGGTTGTCAGCGACGGCACCGCCGTTTATGTAAATACGTCTGGTAACAGCGGTATGGCGACCGCGGGAGCGGGGGACGTGCTGGCGGGTATTGTCGGCGGGATATTGGCTCAGGCGCGAAACAACTCTATGCCTTGCCTACAGGCTGCGGCACTTGCGGTATACGTTCACGGTTTGTGCGGTGACGTTGCCGCGGAACGTCTCGGCGAGTACTCGGTAATTGCTTCCGACCTCATATCAGCCCTGCCCAATGTCCTCCCTCACCGACGTTAGAAAGTCGGCGGACACGTTTGCGCTTTTTTGAGGATGCGAGGTCGCTTTTTGAAAAAAACTTGCCCTGTTGCAGCTAATGCTATGTGTTCGTACCTGAAGGCACTCCGCACAGCATAAGCTACTGCCACTCCTTATTCCTCACTTTATCGCCCATATGGGCGCGTTCGGAAACATCCCCAAAAACTTTAAAAAATTTTTATGTATTGAATACAAAAGAGAAAACGGAGAATACATTCCATTGTGTTGTTCACAATGTGTGTACCCTCCGTATTTTGTTTTTTGCTGTATATAAATTAATTTTTTAGGAAGTTTTTGCGGAGCTTTTTTCAAAAAGCGACAACGCGTCCCCGTATTTTCGCGCTCTGCGGAGCGCGCTTGAGGCTCCGCCTCAAACTCCCTTCTCACGCCGTGGGCGTTTCGCACTCTGCGGAGTGCGACAAGGCTCCGCGCCTTGAGGGCGCAAGTTTTTTCAAAAACTTGACTAAAACTTTTAAGAAAA
>CAYVLG010000161.1:0-3244 GCA_964452345.1 uncultured Lachnospiraceae bacterium | reverse complement strand
ATTCCTATGCCATTTTAAATGTTTCCAAATACAGAGAGAAACAGATATTCTCTCGGACTTTGCGGACGTTTTCAGGTTTCAAACGCCGTTCTTGTTTTGGAAACCGTCAAAATGCTTGTCAGACGAGGATATAAAATAGACGCCGATACGGTTGTCTCCGCGCTTGCAAAAATACGCATTCCAGCAAAATTCGAGGTAATTTCCCTTTCACCGCTTATTATCGCCGACAGCACGCATACGCCGATAGCGATAGAAACGGTTTGCGACGCGCTTGCGGATTTCAAAAAACTAACGGGACGGCGCGTGCGCCTCTGCCTGCCGCAGGGCGATATAATCAATAATTATGTCGGCGCGTTAAGCTCAAGAGGCTACGAAATCGAAAAAATAATTTCGGAGCAAGCCGAGGGCACCTCTCCGACGGGCGAAGGCATAGAGCTTTATAAAAAGAAGCCGCAGCTTGCGCGTGCGGCATTAAAGTCACTCGAAAAAGATACCGTTCTTCTGATATCGGGCGACTATTCGTTCGTCACCCCCGTAAGACACAGTCTGCTCGAGCTGATGTATTTTTAAAAGTTTACCGCTCCAAGCCGTGCATAAAGCCCTTGACGTCGGCGGAGCAAACGTCGCCTGCAATTACCTTATTTCTGTATACTATGATATTTGCGTAGACAACGCCGTCATAGCCGTCGTAATTGGTAATCTCGTATGTATATCGGGTAACGTTTTTCTTTTTGTATTTTGTCAGGTCAAGTCCCTGAGCTCTTTGAATCTCATTGTAGGCGGTAAATATCTTGTCAAATTCCGAAGGCACCGTGACCTCGGTACACTCTATCGCCTCGGGCTTTACCTGCCAGCCGAACTGACCGAGGAACTCTATTCTGTCTTCGTTGGTTTTTATTCCGCCGTAATTGATGTCGGCTCCCGCCGATACTGCGGAATCGCCGACGGCGGCAACGGGAATAAAGGCAATGAGCGTTATAAGCGTTGCAAGCGCAACGCAGACCACGGCAAAAAATTTTATGGTACTCGCCTTAAGAGAATAAATAAACATAGGAAAATCCTCCCGCAATATAATTCTACTTAATTATATTGAACAGGGAGGATTTTTATGCAAAATAAAAGTCTTATGCGTAATCGCTGAAGTAAAATTTTTTCTCGTGCGCGGCAACGCTGTGGGCAAAGCCCATAAGCACGTAAATGGCAAGCACGGACGAGCCTCCGGCACTCATAAACGGAAGCGTTATTCCGACAACGGGCACGAGAGCCAGACACATCCATAAATTTTCAAGCGTCTGAACAATCACGACCGCGGCACAGCCGCAGCAAATCAGCCTGCCGACGGTATCACGGCATTTGAAGCCGAGATAAAACAGCCTCACCGCAAGCACAACGAGAGCCAGCACCACAAGTGCGCCGCCGACAAAGCCGAATTTCTCGCAGACGGTGGCAAAAATAAAGTCTGTATGCGAGGCAGTCAGCTCCTCGTACATACCTCCCGAAAAAAGCCCCTTTCCGAACAAGCCCCCTCTTGAAATAACCTCTCGGCTCATAAGCGGCTGCATACCGATACCCATAGGGTCGAGCTCGGGCTGAAAGCCGTAAATGATACGGTTCTGCTGATAGGGCTGAAGCAAATCCCAAAGAAAAGGAAACGCAATGACGGCGGCTCCGAAAAGCCCCAGAAAATACCACCCCGACAGACCCGCACAGTACAGCATTATAAGTATAAGTCCGAGATAAACAAGAGCAACGCCGAGGTCTCCCGACAAAAGTATCAGACCGACTATTATGCCCGCGTGAATCAGCAGTCCGAGGAGCATAAGAGGCTTGTTTATTTTATCCTTAACCATATCTATATGCTTTGAAAAAGTGCATATAAACGTAATTTTTACAAATTCCGAAGGCTGTATTGAAATTCCTATGCCCGGAATTACTATCCAGCTTTTATTCGCCGTTTCCATATTAATGCCGCTTATACCGAACAGCAGTGTGACGGCAAGAAACAGCACCGAAAACAAAAACATAAATATGTAGAAGCGGTCGATGAAAAATCGGTAATCGAGATTGGCGAGCAGAAATACCGCGGCGGTGCCGACAAGCGTCATTGCCGCCTGCATAATCAGCTTGCTTTTTCCGAAGTTTTCCACACTTCCGAATATTGTGAGAATACTCATAAAAGACAGGAAGGCGGCCGCACCGAAAAGTATCGGGTCTATTCTTTTTATGCGCTCTCCGGGCGTAACGCCGAATACTCTCATTTTTTACCTCCTGTCAAAAACGGGCAAACGGCTGTCGATACCGCCGTTTGCCGTAATTTTTAATACTGTCTGCCCCAAACGACCATATGCTTTGCGGGCTTTCCGCAGCATACGCAGACGTCGGACAGCTTTTCTTCGACGAAAGGAATACAGCGTGATTTCACTCCGCCCGTCTCGTCCTTCAGCTTATCCTCACATTCGGAGCTTCCGCACCACATCGCCTTGATAAAGCCGGGATGATTCTCGGCGGCATCGATAAACTCCTCGTGACTGTGCGCAACGTTCATCTTTTCGGTAAGATTGTTCAGCGCGCGGTTATAAAGCTCTTCGTGAACGGCGTCAAGTGCCTTTTCGACCTCTTCGGCAATACCGTCAAGAGATACAAAGCGCTTCTCTCCCGTAACTCTGCTTACCAGGACACAGCTGTTGTTTTCTATGTCGCGCGGTCCTATCTCCAAGCGGAGCGGAACGCCCTTCATTTCGTACTGACTGTATTTCCAGCCCGTCGAATTATCGCTGTCGTCAAGCTTTACGCGGAATTTTTCCGAGAGCAGGTTCTTTATTTCCGCCGCCTTTTCGAGAACTCCCTCTTTGTGCTGCGCAACGGGAATTATGGCTACCTGTATAGGTGCGACTCTCGGGGGCAAAATAAGACCGTTGTCGTCGCCGTGCGTCATTATAATGGCTCCGATCATTCTTGTTGAAACGCCCCACGAGGTCTGATGCGGATATTTTATCTGATTTTCACGGTCGGTATACGTAATGTCAAACGCCTTTGCAAAGCCGTCTCCGAAATAATGCGATGTACCGCCCTGAAGAGCAACGCCGTTATGCATCATCGGCTCTATGGTATAGGTCTCCATTGCTCCCGCGAACTTTTCCTTTTCGGTCTTGCGTCCCGTAACGGCGGGGATAGCCAAGGTTTCGCGGTAAAAATCCTCGTCGCACTTAAGCATACGCAGGGTTTCCTCTCTCGCGTCCTCCTC
>CAYVLG010000160.1:718-3279 GCA_964452345.1 uncultured Lachnospiraceae bacterium | reverse complement strand
TTCATACCCTTTTGTGCCTTGCAGCGCAGCGGAAAGGAATGGTCATAAAAATGAGAAACGAGCTTTTGCTTTTCGGTTCGGTGATTTTGATATACGGAGCTGTCATCGTCGCATACCGATTGTTCGGAAAAAGCGGAATGTACGCCATGACGGTCGTTGCCACCATATTGGCGAATATAGAGGTGCTTATGCTCGTCGAGGCTTTCGGTATGCAGCAGACGCTCGGCAACGTGATGTTTGCGAGTACCTACCTGATAACCGATATTTTGAGTGAGAACGAGAGCAAAAAAAGCGCGTCGCGCGCGGTTTGGCTCGGCGTTCTCGCCGCGGCGGTTATGCTTGTGTTTACGCAGTATTGGCTGCTTTACGAGCCGTCGGAGGCGGATTTTGCAAGCACGCATATAAGAGCGATATTTTCGACCACGCCGAGAATGCTTTTTGCCAGCCTTGCGGGATATATTATATCACAGCGTTTCGACGTGTGGATGTACCATCGCTGGTGGGATTTTACCACACGCAAAACGGGGGATTCAAAACGCTTTTTGTGGCTGCGCAACAACTGCTCTACGCTTGTCGCTCAAGCGATAAATACCGTGCTGTTTACCGTCATAGCCTTCGCAGGCTGGTACGACGTAAAAACGCTCCTGTCCGTAATGCTTTCGAGCTACATCGTCTATATATTTACAAGTCTTCTCGATACCCCAGCGGTGTATATTGCGAGAAAAATCAAGCAAAAGCAGGAAGCGCGGGGACGCGGAGATGCGGTGTCGCTTTTTGAAAAAAGCGACGCAAAAACTTCCTGAAAAATTTTTTATAGGGCACCCCTTAATGAGAACGGAAAACGTGATTGTTTTCTATTACGTTACGGCGTTTCTCCTCTTAAAAGTTTTAGTCAAGTTTTTTCAAAAACTTGCGCCCTCAAGGCGCGCAGCCTTGCCGCACTCCGCAGAGTGCGGAATACCCCTTGCGTGAGAAGGGAGTTTGAGGCGGAGCCTCAATCGCACTCCGCAGAGTGCGAAATCCCCTCGCAAGACGAAGGGGACGCGTGCCGCTTTTAAGAACAAATAATCCCGAGCCTGTTTTTTGCAGACTCGGGATTTTTCTATGCCCGAAAGGCGCTTTTTTTATTTTTCCGAAACCGTCAGTTTTCCGTCCTTGACGTCAACCGTCAAAACGGCGTCGGGAGATAAGTCTCCTCCGATAATTTCTTTTGCAACCAGTGTTTCGATATTCGACTGAATGAATCTCTTCAGCGGACGCGCGCCGTATATCGGGTCGTATGCGGAGTTTATTATAAATTCCTTTGCCGCGTCGGTTATGCGGACGGTCAGCTGTTTGTCCTTCAGCCTCTTGTTGAGGTCGGCGACAAGAAGCTCGACAATCGCTCTTATGTTGTCGCGCGTCAAGGGCTTGTAAAATACCGTTTCGTCAAGCCTGTTGAGAAATTCGGGGCGGAAGCTCCGTTTTAACAGCTCCGAAACTGCCTTTTTGGCGTCTTCGCTTATCTCGCCGTCGGGCGTAATACCGTCGAGGATTATATCGGAACCCAAATTCGAGGTCATAATTATAATGCTGTTCTTGAAGTCGACCGTGCGCCCCTGACTGTCGGTTATACGTCCGTCGTCAAGCACCTGCAAAAGAATGTTGAATACGTCGGGGTGAGCCTTTTCCACCTCGTCGAACAGTATTACGGCATAAGGCTTGCGCCTTACCGCCTCGGTCAGCTGTCCGCCCTCGTCGTAGCCGACGTATCCGGGAGGCGCGCCTATCAGACGCGATACGGAGTATTTCTCCATATATTCACTCATATCTATTCTTATGATACTTTTTTCGTCGTCGAACAGAGCTTCGGCAAGTGCCTTTGCAAGCTCCGTCTTTCCGACTCCCGTAGGTCCCAAAAACAGGAACGAACCTATGGGACGGCGCGGGTCGCGTATGCCTGCACGCGAACGGAGGATTGCCTCGCTTACCTTTGTTACCGCGTCGTTCTGACCTATAACGCGCCTGTGCAGTATGTCCTCAAGCCCCAAGAGCTTTTCGCGTTCGCTCTCCATTATTTTGGCAACGGGTATGCCCGTCCAGCGCGCGACTATACGGCATATCTCCTCTTCGTTGACCGTGTCGCGGAGCAGAGAAGAGGTATCTCCCGCCTTTTGCGCGCGTGCCTCTTCTTCCTCAAGCTCCCGCTTCAGCTCGGGAAGTTTGCCGAATTTCAGCTCCGCCGCACGGCTCAAATCGTAGCTTGCCTGTGCTTTTTCTATCTCCGCGTTGGTTTGCTCTATTTCACCGCGCAGACGCTGGAGCTTTTCGATACCCTTTTTCTCCGTCTCCCATTTTGACTTCATTTCGTTGAAGGACGCCCGCATATCCGCCAGCTCCGCCTGAATTTCCTTTAGGTGCTGTTCGGACAGCTTGTCCTTTTCCTTCTTCAGTGCCGCCTCTTCGATTTCATGCTGCATAATTTTACGCGCAACCTCGTCCATTTCCGAAGGCATTGAATTCATTTCCGTTTTTATCAGAGCGCACGCCTCGTCCACAAGGTCGATTGCCTTGTCGGGAAG
>CAYVLG010000160.1:0-708 GCA_964452345.1 uncultured Lachnospiraceae bacterium | reverse complement strand
GGGAAGAAAACGATCGGAAATATATCTGTTTGAAAGCGTTGCCGCCGCTATGAGCGCGCGGTCGTGTATCTTTACGCCGTGGAAAACCTCGTATCTTTCTTTGAGACCGCGGAGAATGGATATTGTGTCCTCGACGGACGGCTCGTGTACCGTAACGGGCTGAAAACGCCTTTCAAGCGCGGCGTCCTTTTCAATGTACATTCTGTATTCGTTCAGCGTCGTCGCGCCTATGCAGTGGAGCTCTCCGCGCGCCAAGAGAGGCTTTAAAAGATTGCCCGCGTCCATCGAGCCTTCGGTTTTGCCCGCGCCGACTATGGTATGAAGCTCGTCGATGAAAAGTATTATTTTTCCTTCGCTTGCCCTGACCTCTTCGAGTACCGCCTTGAGCCTTTCCTCAAATTCTCCGCGGAATTTTGCTCCCGCTATGAGCGCGCCCATATCGAGAGAGAATACCGTGCGGTTTTTCAGATTGTCGGGGACGTCGCCCTTGGCAATACGTATCGCCAGCCCCTCGGCAATTGCGGTTTTTCCGACTCCCGGCTCGCCTATGAGACAGGGATTGTTTTTCGTTTTGCGCGAAAGTATGCGTATTACGTTTCTTATCTCGT
The DNA here is from genome assembly GCA_964452345.1 of uncultured Lachnospiraceae bacterium. Lineage (GTDB taxonomy): Bacteria > Bacillota > Clostridia > Oscillospirales > CAG-272 > HGM12713. Next base: position 100 of record CAYVLG010000160.1, on the reverse strand, counting down.
CGTCTCTGCCTATCACTGGGTCAAGCTTCTGCTCCTTTGCCTTGGCGACGAGATCCTCGCCGTATTTGTTCAGCGCGTCGTAGGTCTCCTCGGGATTGTC
>CAYVLG010000159.1:0-3279 GCA_964452345.1 uncultured Lachnospiraceae bacterium | reverse complement strand
TCTCACGATTATCCTTGGGTTGAAAATGATGACGGTACGATTAAATACGACAGCAATGCCAAAAGCAGCATTATGGCGGTATATTCGCCGGAGCAGCTTTTATGGCTTGCAAACACGGCACTTGATTTTTCGGATAAAGGCGAGGACGAGGGTAAATGGAGCGCGCTTGTATTTGCTCATATGGGGACGAGCAATTGGGCAAACGTAAACGTTTTGCTTCAGGATTTTAAAAACGGGGTGAAATGTACACGGTTCGGCGGTTATTCGGACAGTTACGGAATATACGATTATTCGGATTTGCAGTCAAGTCTGACGAACGATTTTAGCAGGGCGGGCGGAAGGAAAACAGCTTTTCTTTTAGGAGACGTGCACTGGGATAAGGTAAGCACATCGAGCGGATACCCGGCGGTACAGTTTTTAAACGCTTCTTTGGCGAAAGACCAGGACATAGCTCCCGTAAAAACCAAAGGAGCGCCTACGGAAACGGCAGTATCGGTGCTTGTTGTCACGCCGAGCGAGGGAAAAATAACAGAATTGAGATTCGGAGCGGGAACAAAGGACAGCGGAGCTTACGACCCGCTGACGGATTATGACAATTACCGAGTTATAGAGTTTTGAAAAATGCTTTGGAGGAAACAAATATGAAATACATCATTATTGCCGGCACCGCCGTGCTGGCGTCGAGATTTTCGGAGAGTGTTCCGATTGCTTCGGGACTGTCCGTCGAGGTCGAGGGCGCGCCTGACGGCGCGAGCCTCTCCGTTTGTTCGGAGCAGGTTTCGACAAGCTGTGTGATAAAAGATGGAGCCGCACTTTTGCGAGTGTCGGAGCTGTCCGAGGGAATATATCATACGGTGATTACTTGGACGAAGGATATCGACGGCGAGAGTACTGCGTGCGAGGCGGTCGGAAATCCGTTCAAGCTGACTTTTGAAGGGGATAACGCCGTTACGGTACCAGCGCCGCTGTCAGGTATGACGGAGCTTGAGGGGCTGTGGACGGCAATTGCCGATATAGTCGGTGTGCTTTTGCCGTTTATGGACGACGTAAAGAACGGCTCAAGTGTTATTTAACGAAAGGAGAAAATATGAAAAAATTTGTAATTGCGCTTTTAATTGCCTTGCTTGCGGTATTCTGCAGTATTTCGGCGTTTGCAGAAGAGACGGTTGTCGACGATACCGAGCAGGTTGCCGCCGAAACACAGACCGATGAGCAAACCGAGCCGTCGGCGTCACGTATATATGCAGAGCAGCTTGCCGAATATGTTTTTTCGGGAGCGGACGGCTCTGCCGAGCTTATGGACAGAATAATCGCAATAGGTGAGCAGTACAAGGCGGCAAAGGAGGAGGGATACAGTCTCGAGGAAAGAATTGCCCAACTCGTTACACCCGAAAATATCGTAACTACCGTCGCCGCGGCATTTCTTGCTTTGTGCGGAATTTCTTTCTTCGTTATAGAGCAGAGAAGAAAACGGGACAGCCGTGCGCTGTGCGCTTATGTTTCGGAGCTTGAAAGAAAATACACGGACGAGATAGATTCAAACGCAGGGCTTAAGGTTCAGATAGAACGTCAGGGCGAGGATATCGCGGAGATGAAAAGCGTACTTTGCACGCTTGCCGAGGGAGCGAGTGTCACAAAAGGAGAGGCGGAGAGAATCGCACACAGCGCGTCTGCCGTTGCGGATATGGTGAAGGACGTATTTCTCAATTCCAAAACCTTGAGTGCGGATGCAAAGGAACTTATGCTTCACAACTATATGAAAGCTTTCGGAAGCGGGGAGGCAGAGAAAAATGAGTGACAGGGCAAAATATACGCTTTGGGATTTTGCGGCGCGGCTTTGCGCCGCCGTCCCGCCACTCGGAGCGACGCTCCGTTGCTTTCCCGAATGGCTTGAGAACTCTCCGAGAGCAACAGTGTCGGGAATGCTGCTCGTATCTGTATTCGTTTGTATGGTGCCTTTTTGGAAAAAACTCAAAGGGCTTGCCGGGGAGCTTTCGCAAACCTGTGCTCCCGTGCTTTGGCTTGCTCTGTTTTTCATTTTCTTTACACTTAAGGATATCGTCGATAAAATGGTTTTTATATCGCTTTTCGGAATGCTTGGTTCTTCGGTCAGTATGCTGCTGTGCCGCATAAGAAACCGATACGGAGCGGAACGTCGCGGGAATAATCCTAAAGGCGGAGAAAACGGGGAGACATACGGCTTATGACGGACAACGGATTCGATTACCGCGAAGCGGCCGACAAAAGACGGAGGACGCGCAGAGAGCTTGAAAAAGGAGTGAGCGGTGCCGTCACCGACAAAATACAGCTAAACGACGTAATGCTCGGTGCGCTTGTATTTATTGCGGCGATAGTATCCTTTACCGATTTTTCGTTTTCTTTCGGGGATTTGCGAAATCTTACCGCGCTTACGTTTTTTTTGTACGTAATAACAATGCTTGTATACCGCAACCGTTACGACAAGGGTAAGGCGAGAGGCAAAAAGGACGCGGAATATGTTACGTCGCTTGAGGAATACCGTGACAGACGGAATAAAGTATACGAGATGGGGCTTGCCGCCCGCGTCCCCGAATTTTGCGCGCAGTACAAAAAAGAAGAGCTTCGGGAGTACAGAGAGAGTTTACTGTGCGATATCGAAATGAGTTATGACGTATATAAAGAAAAATATATAACGATGCCTTACCGCGAGCTTATGCGGCAGCCGCTGTCACGCGAGGCGAAACGGATAATTGCAAAGTGCAATGCGGCAAAATCGGTCAGGCTTTATCCGGGAATGCTTCTGAACGAAAACGGAGAGTATGACAGAGAGCAGCTTATCGGCAAAAGCGGACGTGAGCGGGAGCGTAGGGACAAGAAAAAGCAGGCGCTGACCCGTGCCTTGTACGTTGTGCTTGGAGCAACGGCGGCATTTGACGTTATATTTAATTTTTCGTGGCTGACGCTGGCGCAGTGGATTGTGCGTATGCTTCCCGTGGTAATTGCGGTTATGAGCGGAGACGACGGCGGATATTGCAATATAACTGTAACGGAAACAGGCTTCAAGCGAGGGCAGACGCGGGTTATAAATTTATTCCTCGAATGGAATGATACCCGCTGTTCGGAATGACACGCAGGGGGGAGGCGATTTACGCTTTTTGAGGACGCGTTTTACGCTTTTTTGAAAAAAAGCGGCGCAAAAAACTTTCAACAAAAAATTAATTTATAAAAGCAAGAAAACAAAGATACGGAGAGCAGGTTTTCGTTGGGAATTTCTCAACAAACAGGCTCTCCGTTTTTTTC
>CAYVLG010000158.1:0-3298 GCA_964452345.1 uncultured Lachnospiraceae bacterium | reverse complement strand
CACGGAAACGCCGACGAGATGTACGAGATGGACAAGAAAACGGGACTTCCCAAGGCGGACAAGAACGGCAAATTCAAGGCAAAGACAAGCCACACGCTCAACCCCGTTCCCTGCATAATTTACGACAACGTCACCGCGGACAGCTACCGCGTAAAGAAAGACGAAGGCAAATTCGGTCTTTCAAACGTTGCGGCAACTATGGTTAATCTGCTTGGCTATGAGGCTCCCGATATGTGGGACGAAAGCATTATAGAGGTAAAATAACAGCTTTTAGGAACAAACGCTCCGCGGGCAACAAACCTGCGGAGCGTTGTTAAATATCTTATTTTATCATTTTGCCGAAACGTAATTGAGGGTTATCGATATTTCGTCGAGTATGCCGTTTCCCATCAGAAAATCTATTTTTCGGTAATCGGATATACCGCCCTCATAGAGTATTCCCTTGAGGTTAACTGCGCCCTCAAAAGCGTATGCCGCGACTGCCTTTACGTTGGTGCTCAAAAGGTAGTTCGCCCCCGGGCGGTTCATAGGAAAACAGACAAGAACGGTCTTGTCCTTTGAGAACAGAACGCCGCCGACCGAGCAGTACACGGTATTTTCGGTGTCGGTGTTTATCGCGACGAGCGAGGAGCACCCTCTGAACACGCCCGTTCCTATGCTTTTTACGGTTGCTGGAACGGTGACGGTCAGCAGCTCGGTGCAATTTGCGAATGCGCCGTCGGCAAGCTTTGTCACCGCGTCGCCCGACGGGCTGTATGCGGGTATCTTAAGCTCCGTTTCCTTACAGCTTCCGATACCGCTTATACTGCATGTGCCGTCTCCGTTGCTGACGTATTTCAGACCGTTCACGCCGTTAAGGTCTATCGGCTCGACGGTGTCGCTCTTTTTCGCGGCGGTATCGCTTGACGTACCCGACTTGAACACGCTGACGCTGTCGGTATTCACCGTTCCGCCCGATGAAGGTGTTTCGTCACGTCTGTTTGCAACAACGACCGTAACGGCGGCGGTCGCGGCAAGCATTGCCGCAAGTATTCCCGCTACGGCAAGCTTTTTCCTGGGTATGTTTTTGAGTTTTTCGGTAAGTTTCATTTTTTCGTCTCCTTTGTTTTGTTTTTCTGTAGGTTAATATTACCATATATTGGAAACAATGTCAACAAAAAGCGTTCGACGCAAGGAGACCTTAAGCGTGCGGAAATGCACGCATTTTGAGCCGTATCGCGCGGCTTTGACACAAAGCGATAAAAAATTTTTCGAGGTTTTTTCATATGAGCTTGAAAATCGGAACACACGTATTGAATCACGGGCTTATGCTGGCGCCGATGGCGGGAGTGACCGACACCGTTTTCCGTCTGCTGTGCAGGCGTATGGGAGCGGAATACACCGTCAGCGAAATGGTCTGCGCAAAGGCGCTCTGCTACGAGCAGGAGGCAAAAAAACAAAGTGCTCCGACCGCTACGGCGCGGCTGGCGCGCGTTACCGCCGCGGAAACTCCTATGGCGGTTCAAATATTCGGAAGCGACCCCGAATTTATGGCGCGTGCGGCGAAAATGATTGCCGAGGGCTCTTACCGCGGCTGTTTGTCGGAGGCACCGCCTGCGGCAATAGATATAAATATGGGCTGTCCCGTGAGAAAAATAACCTCGAACGGCGAAGGAAGCGCGCTTATGCGCGATATTCCGCTCGCCGAGCGGATAGTACGCGCGGTCGTCGGCGCGGCGGATATTCCCGTAACGGTCAAAATACGCGCGGGCTGGGACTCGCAGTCGGTAAACGCGCCCGAGCTTGCAAAGGCGGCAGAGGCGGCGGGAGCGTCGCTCGTATGTGTTCACGCGCGGACAAAGGAACAGCTTTACACGCCGGGAATAGACCTGTCGGTCATAGAAAAAGTAAAAAATGCCGTAAAAATTCCCGTTGTGGGAAACGGCGATATATGCTCCGCGCGCGACGCGCTGCATATGCTTGATCGGACGGGGTGCGACGGCGTTATGATAGGCAGAGGCGCGGAAGGAAATCCGTGGATTTTCGCGGAAACCGCCGCACTGCTCGAAGGACGGGAGTACGTCCCGCCTACGATTGAAGAAAAAATCGCGGTCGCCTTGGAACAGCTGGACGGAATGCTCGCCGACAAGGGAGAGCGGGTCGGGCTTGCCGAGGCAAAAAAGCATATGGCGCGCTACACGGCGGGAATGAAGGCGTCGGCGGAGGCAAGACGGGACATAATGCTCGCGGACGGTGCGGAGAAAATAAAGGAAGTTTTCCGCGCGCTGTACGCGCAAAGCGGAGGGACAGATGAACAGCAGTAAAAGAAACGCCGTCGCGGTCGTATCCGAAAACGACGTACTCCGCCGATTTTTGGAATTGGAGCTTTCCAATCTCGGCGCCGAAGTATTCCGTGCGCGGAATGCGGAGGAGCTTACGGCGCGTTTTTCCCTCATTTTCACCGACAACCGCGCCGTTGTCTCTTCACAAAGCCTGTACGGCTGTCCCGTCGTATTTATCGGTTCTCAAGCGGACGAGGGCGCGGACAATGAATACTTTCTCGAATATCCGACGCCCATAGACGGCATACGCGAGGCATATTTCGGACTTTCGGGCTTGGACGTTAATACGGTAACGGCATGCTCCGACGAGGGTCAGACGACCGTATACGTGCTTGACGAAAAAAACGGCAGGCTTTTGCTTGACGGCTGTAATATCACCGTATCGAAAAAGGAATACGCCGTGCTTTCCCTGCTGTGCTCCGCGGACGGAGCGGACGTCGGCAGAGAGCAAATTATGTCCTCGGTCGGCACGCACAACGGCAATATAGCGGACGTATATATATGCCGATTGAGAAAAAAGCTTGAAGCACCGAACGGCAAAAGGCTTATATTTACAGAGCGCGGGACGGGCTACCGCACCGACCTAAAGCTAAAAAAAGCATAGGACGCGGAGGATGCGTTGTCGCTTTTTGAAAAAAGCTCCGCAAAAACTTTCTGAAAAGTTTTTACTAAAAAAGTTAAGCTAATAAAGTACAGATAGTAAGTCAAAATACGTCGATACGTTTTGATGAACAAACCCGACGACGTCTACGCCGCCTTACGGGTTTGATTTGAAAACGCAAGATTAAGAACGTACAAACAATCGAATACTGAAAAACGGAGAGCCTGTTTGTCGGAAAAATTCCAACGAAACCTGCTCTCCGCATTTTATTTTCTTGATTTTTTATAAATTCAATTTTTCGGGAAGTTTTTGCGGAGCTTTTTTCAAAAAGCGACATCGCGTCTCATAGGGAATTTCGCGCTCTGCGGAGCGCGCT
>CAYVLG010000157.1:0-3331 GCA_964452345.1 uncultured Lachnospiraceae bacterium | reverse complement strand
TTTCCGCTTGCCGCTCTGCCTCTCCGAGCGCGGAATCAAGCTCCGGCGAAAGATAAAGCTTGTCGCTCTGCGCGCCGCCGACCTTGGGAAGAGCGTTTATCGCCTCCTCACAAAGCGTTATTATACCGTCGGGCGACGCTCCCGACTGCTTGGTTAAATTATATATAAGCCCGTTTTTGTCCGATATAAGAGCGTAAAGCAGGTGTACCTGCTCAAGACGGCAGTTGCCGTGCTCAAGAGCCGTTCGCTGAAGGCTCTTTATCGCCTCGAGGCTTTTTTGCGTGTATTTATTCATATCCATAGCCGTTACCTCCGTAAATTAATCGGTGCAGGGGAGTGTTCCGCGCTCTGCGGAGCGCGGCAAGGCTTCGCGCCTTGAAGCGCCAAGTTTTTTGAAAAAACTTGACTAAAAACTTTTATTAGAAAATAAGCGGAACATAATGAGAAAACAATCCCGTTTTCCGTTCCCATTAAGGGTTCCGCCTTATAAATTAATTTCAGAAAGTTTTTGCGGAGCTTTTTCTAAAAAGCGACAACGCGTCCCCTGAAAACAATCACGTTTTCCGTTTCCATTAAGGGTTTTACCTTATAAATTATTTTTCAGAAAGTTTTTTGGCTCCACCTTTTTTTCAAAAAAGGTGGACGCGTCCTCCGTATTACTGAATTTCGAGCGTTCTGCCTTCCTCGACTTTTGCTTCTGCCTTCGGAAGAGTCAGGCAAAGAATGCCGTCCTTGTAGGAAGCGGTAATTTTGTCGGCGTCTATGCCGTCAAGCTGAAAGCTTCTCGAATAAGAGCTGTAGGAACGCTCACGGCGGATATATTTATCCTTGCCGTCCTCCTTTTTGGAGTCCTTGTGCTCCGCGTGTACGGTGAGATAGCTGCCTTTCAGCTCTGCGTGTATATCCTCTTTGGAAAAGCCGGGAAGCTCTGCCTCCATTATATATGAGCCGTCGGTTTCCCTGATGTCGGTTTTGAAGGCAGGAAACTGCCTTCCGAAGAAATGCTTTTCAAAGTCCTCCATTTCTTTGAATGGGTCGTATGCGTTAAGCGAACGAATGTTGCGTTCAAGGGGTGTAATATCAAACATAACAGAATCCTCCTTACAGATTTGCCGTAATTTATAATTTCTTTGTAAAGCCTCGGCTTGACTTTATCATGACGTCCTGATGTTGTCTCACCTTTTCTTTACGCTATATATCATACACCTTTTTTATGAATAATTAAAGTTGATTTTATTAAAAAACAGTGAATTTTAGCAGTCAATAATGAAGAGTGCTAAAAATATTCAAAAAAATCCGAGTAGCAAAAGGCAAATTCCGTAAAAATTTGGCAAGGTATCGCACAGATGTGCTATTTAATCCGAATATGCCTTACCGTATCGCGGAGAGGCAGTATATACGGCGGAGAAACGGAAAGTTCGTCGATTCCGATACGCAGAAACGTTTCGGTAAGCGACGTGTCGGCGGCAAGCTCTCCGCATATGCCTATCCATTTGCCGTGAGCGTGAGCGTTTTTTGCCGCCGTTTCTATAAGCCCGATTATCGCCTCGTGGTGCGGGTCACAGAATTTTTCAAGCCGGGGATTCTGCCTGTCGCAGGCAAGCGTGTACTGTATCAGGTCGTTTGTGCCGACGCTGAAAAAATCGACCGAGGGAGCCAATTTGTCGCTGATGAGAGCCGCTGCAGGCGTTTCTATCATTATGCCGATTTTGATGTTATCTCCGTAGGCAGTACCTTCGCCGTCAAGCTCCGCTTTTGCCTCGTTTAAAAGCCGTAACGCCTCGTCAAGCTCCCATTTGTCCGTAATCATCGGAAACATTATGCCAAGCTCTCCGAACGCGGAGGCGCGGAGCAGGGCACGGAGCTGGGTCTTGAATATATTGGGGTGCACAAGGCAAAAGCGTATTGCACGCAGACCGAGCGCAGGATTTTCCTCGGGTTCAAGTCCAAGATATTCGGCGTTTTTGTCCGCACCCACGTCGAGCGTACGTATGATGACCGTCCGCCCGTTCATACGCGACAAAATCTCCCTGTACGCCTCGAGCTGTTCCTCCTCCGTGGGCAGGGAATTGCCGCCGAGATACAGAAATTCGCTTCTGAACAGTCCGATACCGCCCGCGTCGTTTTCAATTGCGGAGTCGATATCGCCGAGCCCTCCGATATTGGCGAATATATTAATGCGCCTTCCGTCGGACGTTTCGTTCTTCATACCCTTGAGAGCCTTTAAACGTTCCAGGCGTTCGGTCTCCTGTTTTTGCCGCGCGGTAAGCAGGAAAAGCGTTTTTTCGTCGGGAGAAACATATACCTCGCCCGTATGACCGTCCACGGCAAGTTCCGTACCGTCGCTTATATTTTCGAGAAATTCGCCGCCGACGCCTACAACCGCGGGAATGCGCATGCTCCGCGCGAGTATCGCCGTGTGCGAATTTGACGAGCCGTGTGCCGTGACGAAGGCGAGTATTTTCTTCCTGTCGAGCATAACCGTCTCCGCAGGCGTCAGCTCCGAGGCGCAGACGATAACGGGAGTGTCGGGAAACAGGCTGACGCCCGAAACGTTTCCCGAAAGCTTGGCGAGCAGGCGGGTCGAAACGTCGCGTATGTCTGCGGAGCGTGCCTGCATATAAGGGTCGTCCGTTTTCTCCAGCATATCCGCAAATTTGTCCGCCGTGACCGAGACCGCGTATTCCGCATTAACGCCCTGTGTTCTGATTATATCGCATATCGAGCTTACGTAGTCATCGTCCTCAAGCATCATTGTGTGAATTTCAAATATTTGAGCTTCCGCTTCTCCCGCCTTGTCAAGAGCGCGGCGGTGTATTTCGGATAACTCCTCAATCGCGGCTTTTCTTGCACTTTCGAGCCTCTGCATTTCCGCGCCGATGTTGCCGACGTCACGGCGGGGAACGCTCTCCGCGCGTTTCTTCAATATCCACGCTTTTCCGACGGCAGCCGTACCGTATACGCCCTTACCGCAAAATTTCAGCATATCCGCGCTCCTCTCCTAAAGCTTTTCTTTAAAGAAGCTCTCGACGGCGTCGGCGGCAGTCTCCTCGTCGCTGCCCGTCACCGTGATTTTTACCGTGTCTCCGCACCGTATTCCAAGCCCCATCAGCAGCATAAGCCTTGTCGCGTTTACCGACCTGCCCCTGTGCTCTATCAGTATTTCGCTTTCAAATTCCTTTGCTTTTTTCGCCAGCAGTCCCGCAGGACGGGCATGCAGTCCCGTTTCGTCCTTTATTGTATAGCTGAATGTTTTCATAATTTTATCAATCCTTTTTTATTATCGCTATTCTGTCTCCGACGCATACGCCGTCACGTGCCGCCTCGGATA
>CAYVLG010000156.1:0-3366 GCA_964452345.1 uncultured Lachnospiraceae bacterium | reverse complement strand
AAGCGCTTGATATGGGTATCAATATTTTATCCGGACCTAAAAATACGTTTACGCTGTGTGCCGAAGTGGCACGGATTTTATGATACCGTTCTATTACGATTTGCATATTCATTCCTGTCTGTCGCCATGTGCCGACGACGATATGACACCGAACAATATTGCGGGAATGGCGTCATTGAAAAAACTGCAAATAGCTGCGCTGACAGATCACAATTCCTGCAAAAACTGTCCGTCATTTTTTGAAGCCTGCGGGCGTTACGGAATAATTCCCGTTGCAGGTATGGAATTGTCTACCGCTGAAGATATACATATTGTCTGTCTTTTTGAAAATCTTGGCGATGCAATGAAATTTGACGGCGTTATATACAATCATTTGTCGGCAATAGAAAACCGCAAAGAAATATTCGGAAATCAGGTTATATTGAACGGTAACGACGAACCCCTCGGAGAAGAAAAAAAGCTGCTTATTTCGGCTACCGATCTTTGGCTTGGAGAAGCGGTAGAGCTTGCAAGAAAATTCGGTGCATTTGTTTATCCTGCTCATATTGACCGAGAAGCAAACGGGATTCTTGCCGTGCTCGGAGCCATTCCGAATGAATACGGCTTTAAATGTATGGAATTTAAAAGCTTTGAAAGTATTTCAAAGTTGAAATTAAAATACGGCGAGGTTGAAAATGCCGTCAGTGTAGTATCGTCGGACGCACATCATTTGTGGGATATAAATGAGGCGGAGCATTGCTTTTTTGCAAAAGAAGCAACATACGACGCGACTATTGTAAGAAAAAGACTGTTTGAATATTTAAACGGTCGTCATTAATTTACGAATTTATTTAAAAAATAAATTAAAATAAAACGGAGGACAAAAATAAGTCATGAAAAAAAATCTGACAACAGTTATGTTTCGCGGAACAAAAGCTCAGGAAGAACAGCTTATAGCGGTTATCGAGAAATATCGCGGAACAAAGGGCGCGCTGATGCCTGTACTGCAGGAGGCTCAGGGTATTTACGGTTACTTGCCTATCGAGGTGCAAAAAATTATCGCTGTAAATATGGGAGTTTCACTTGAAGAGGTATACGGAGTATCTACCTTTTATTCGCAGTTTGTTCTTAATCCGAAGGGCGATGTATCTATTGCGGTATGTCTCGGAACAGCCTGCTACGTAAAAGGAAGCGGTGAAATTCTCGATAAAATAACCCAAGTTTTGGGACTGCCCGCCGGTTCTACAACGTCCGACGGAAAATATTCCCTTGAAGCTACAAGATGTATCGGTGCTTGCGGACTTGCACCCGTACTTACGGTCAACAATGAGGTTTATGGCAGACTCACTGTTGCCGACGTCGAGGGTATATTGGCTAAATATAAATAATGAAGGAGCTGTCACTGAATATTTTGGATATTGCCAAAAATTCCGTATCGGCGGGTGCGAAAAAAATTGACGTTTCTCTTTTGGAAAAGGATAACGGAATTTTAACGCTTTCCATTGTAGACGACGGCTGCGGTATGTCAGAAGAAACGTTGAATAACGTTACCGACCCGTTCTATACAACACGAACCACGCGAAAGGTCGGAATGGGACTGCCTCTTTTGAAACTTGCAGCGGAGCAAACAGGCGGTTACGTTGAGCTTAAATCTTCAAATGCTCAAGCGTCTCACGGCACTGCCGTAAAGGCTGTATTCGATACTAAAAGTATAGATTTTATGCCTGTCGGCGATATCGTATCTACCGTATGTGCTTTGATATCGGGGAGCCCCGACGTTGATTTTACGTTTTCGGATATATCCCCAAATAGAAGCGTCAGTCTTAATACGTCGGAAATGAGAGCTGTTCTCGGCGACGGTGTGTCGCTGTCGGAACCGGAGGTTGTAATGTGGATATCCGAATATTTGAAGGAACAGTACGAAAAGAGTAAATAATAAAAAATATAATTTGAAATAAAAACGGAGGAGTTGTTTTATGAAATCTTTGGCGGAGCTTGCTGCAATCAGAGAAAGAATGCAGAATAAGGTAGTGATTCGCGAGGGAGAAAATGCTGTCAGAGTGGTGGTCGGAATGGCTACCTGCGGTATCGCGTCAGGTGCAAGACCCGTATTAAACGCATTTGTCGAGGGCGTTGTCGAAGCAGGACTTTCCGATAAAGTGACGGTAACGCAAACGGGATGTATCGGTATCTGTCAATATGAGCCCGTTGTTGAGGTGTTCGAGGACGGCAAGGATAAGGTTACATATGTTAAGCTCGATGCCGCAAAGGCTGCCGAAATAGTTGAAAAGCATCTTAAGGGCGGCAGTGTAATTGAAGAATATACCATAGGCGCTTGCAATAAATAATGGATTTTGACTTAACGAAAGGATATAAAAATGATTAGAACACACGTTTTGCTATGCGGCGGTACCGGCTGTACGTCTTCAAACAGCTTAAAAATAAAAGAAGCACTCGAAACCGAAATTACCGCACGCGGTCTTGACAGCGAGATCAAGGTTGTACTTACGGGCTGTTTTGGACTTTGTGCACTCGGTCCGATTATGATAGTTTATCCCGAAGGAACGTTTTACAGCAGCGTTAAGCCCGAAGACGTTCCCGAAATAGTTGAGGAGCATTTTCTTAAGGGACGCCCCGTTGAAAGACTTGTTTACCACGAAGCTAAAACAAACGATATTCACCATGCTACATCACTTTCCGAGACTGCATTTTACAAAAAGCAAAAAAGAGTTGCCCTTCGCAACTGCGGCGTAATAGACCCGGAGAACATAGATGAATATATCGCAATGGACGGATATGCCGCACTCGGTAAGGTACTTACGGAAATGACTCCCGATGAGGTTATTCAGACAATACTTGATTCCGGACTTCGCGGACGCGGAGGCGGCGGATTTCCCACGGGTCTGAAATGGAAATTTGCTTCCGGTAACAGAGGCAAGGTAAAGAAATACGTTGCTTGTAATGCAGACGAGGGAGACCCCGGTGCATTTATGGACCGCTCCATTCTTGAAGGCGACCCGCACGCCGTAATCGAAGCTATGGCGATTGCCGCTTATGCTATCGGCGCCGACGAGGGATTCATATATGTTCGTGCCGAATATCCTATCGCGGTACACCGCCTTGAGGTAGCTATAAAGCAAGCGCGTGAATACGGCTTACTTGGCAAGGATATATTCGGAACCGGATTTAACTTTGATATTGATCTGCGTTTTGGAGCAGGTGCATTCGTTTGCGGTGAGGAAACGGCTCTTATGACCTCGATTGAGGGTAACAGAGGCGAGCCTCGCCCCCGCCCGCCTTTTCCCGCCGTTAAGGGCTTGTTCGGACAGCCTACAGTTCTTAATAACGTCGAAACGTATGCAAACATACCGCAGATTATAAACAAGG
>CAYVLG010000155.1:0-3375 GCA_964452345.1 uncultured Lachnospiraceae bacterium | reverse complement strand
TTCGCCGTATTCGGCTCGGTGCTGATAAACGCGGCGGTGCCGACGGACGGCGAAAGCGTGGCGTGCATAGGCGGATTTGCGAATTTTGTATATTCTCCGACAAGTCTCGCCTCAAGCACGGCAGGTATGAAAAAAGCCGATATCGATTACAGCACGCTCAAGCTGTATCCCGGCGGTATCCCATTCGGAGTTAAATTTATGACCGAAGGCGTTACGGTCACGGGCTTTTCCGATATAAAAACGCAAAACGGAAAATGCTGTCCCGCTGCAGACGCGGGGCTTAAGCAAAACGACGTTATACTGAAAATCAACGGAGAAACTGTGACGGACTCCGCTCATCTTTCTTCCCTTACGGAAAAAAGCGGCGGAAAGGCTATAAAAATAACCTACGAGCGGGACGGAAAGCAGGAAACCGTCACGCTTAAGCCCGCGCTTTGCTCCGAGGACGGAAAATACAAGACGGGCTTGTTCGTAAGAGACAGCGGAGCGGGAATAGGAACAGTAACCTATATCGACCCGAAAACGCTTCAGTTCGGCGGTCTCGGTCACGGAATATGCGACTCCTCGACAGGCAAGCTTATAGCAATGCAGCGCGGTTCCGTTGTCGGCGTTACGATAAACGGAGTGGTAAAAGGACTGTCGGGCTCTCCCGGCGAGGTACGCGGATATTTCAGCTCCGGAAAAACGGGCACACTGCTGAAGAACACCGACTGCGGAGTTTTCGGAGCGTTTGCCTCTCTGCCCGAGGGGCTTGTGAGCGAGCCTATGTCAGTAGCGACGCGTGACGAGGTAAAGACGGGAAAAGCATATATTTTATCAACACTCGAAGGAACCGTCCCTCAGCGGTATGAGATAGAAATCAGCGATATAAGGCTTGATTCGACGTCCAACAAGTGCTTCACGGTCAAGGTCACAGACCCCGCCCTGCTGGAAAAAACGGGCGGAATAATTCAGGGAATGTCGGGCTCCGTAATAATTCAAAATGACAAAATCATAGGCGCGGTAACGCACGTGCTTGTAAACGACCCGACCTCGGGATACGGAATATTTATAGAAAATATGCTTGACAATATGTAACTCAAAAAATCGACAAAAAAGGAGCGGTCTGCAATCCCACAAAACGGAGTACAGACCGCTCGGCTCAAATTTTATCCTTTTCTCGCAATAATTTCATCGGCGGTCAGCATATCGGAATCCGCTATTCCGCACTGCGCCAAAAAGTCCTCGACAACCTTCAGCTTACGGTCGGTATCGCAGTAATGGCTGTCGGAGCCATATGTAAATTTACAGCCGCAGGCGTGGGCTATCGAATATATGCGTGCATATTCACAGCTCGGAATTTTATTCTCGGGCTGGTAAACAAGACAGCTTCCGTTCATCTCTATCGCAACTCCGTTCTCTTTTGCCGCGGAAAACGCCTCAAACAGATAGGAATCGGGGATAAGTGCCTGAACGGCATTGTAAATTTCGTATTTTGTACCGGGCACAAACGGATGAGCGACGGAAAGTATTTTGCCTGCAAGCGGGTGCGTAACAAGACGCATAAAGCTGTCCATCAGATATTTTGCGTGCATTGCGTTGTCGGCGATAAGCTCGCGCGGAACTACCACATTCATATGCGTATGCGAATGCGGGACAAGCACGTAGTCAAACAGTTCAAAACTCTCCTCCGCCAAGCAAAGCTTTCCCTCATATGTAAATTCCGTTTCACAGCCGAACAGCAGGCGTATGCCGTTCATTTCCTTCGGGAGCCTCTTTTTCAGCTGAAGCACATGCTCCACATCCTGCGGCTTATACCAATTTGACACGCCTTCTATTTTACCGTCCCAAAGGTGGTCGGAAAAGCCGAGCACCTTCAAGCCGTCCGCCGCGGCACGTTCGACGTATCCCTCAAACGTCGCGTCCTCGCGGGCGCAAGACGATAAATTTGTATGAATATGAACGTCACTTGTAATTTTCATTATTGTATTCCTTCCTGCGCCCCGTATTTTGCTTTAGGCGCACATTATATTATACTATAATTATATCACATATGCGGTTTATTTTAAATGGTTAAAACGACTGTACTTTAGGTCAAATCGACTATATTTTGCACATTTTAATTAATTTTGTACATTTTTGGTTTTTTTACATCACCGTCTATTGACTTTTTTAAAATTTTTGTGTATAATACAAAATAGACTTATTTCGTAAAACAAATTACATCGACTGTAAAAAAGCCGTCCGTATATCAGCAGCGGTATTTCGGCTTTTCGGGAGGTTTAAAATGGGTATTATATATTACCATCATATGCACCCCTGCGCCGACCTTTCGCACATAGTAACGCTCAATTCAAGCACGCCCATTGAACAGGATTTTGACAAAAGCGGTTATTATTCCGACCGCATTTATCACTCCCGTAATTCGGGAGCGCGTTTTTACGTTGTCACCTTCGGCTATGAGAAAGGCTGGGCGCGCACAACGGAACCGCGCATTATAAACAGATATACTCTTCATTTTGTTTTCCGCGGCAAGGGCAGCTTCAACGATAAGCCGATTAATACAGGAGACATATTCATAGCTCCGGCAAACGTTCCTTACACAATTCATCACGACAGCGAGGAACCGCTGACGATGGCTTGGATAGCTCTTTCAGGCAAGGAGCTGGAGCTTATGCTCGATATACTTCATCTTCCGTATAAAACGGATATAACACTTGACAAAACTCAAATAGAAGAAATCGAAAATATTTTTATCGACACGATATACAGACTTCATTATGACGTTGACCTTCCGTTTTTGCTGTTCGGACGTTTTTTCGAGGTTATTTCACTTGCAAAAATATGCTATGTACCTCCGATTCATTCGGACAACGTATATATCGACAAGGCTATGACATATATTAACACGCACTATGCAAGTGACATCAGCGTATCGAAAATAGCAGAGGAGCTGCACATTTCCGTATCTCATCTCCGCAGTCTTTTCTACGGTAAATTAGGATATTCACCTCAGGACGCTATAATAAAAAAGCGCATTTCCGCCGCAAAGGCTCTGCTGCGCTCCGAAAATCCTCCGTCAATTCAAAGCATAGCGAATATTGTCGGCTATGCGGATCAGGGAGCGTTTTCAAAACGCTTTAAGCACGAAACGGGCTGTTCCCCGTCGGAATACCTTCAGTCTCTTGAAAAATAACACGGAGATGCGTAGGGGATGCGTTTGCGCTTTTTTGAAAAAAAGCGCGCAAAAAACTTCCGACAAATTATTTTTTTGGCGGAACCCTTAATGAGAGAGGAAAACGTGATTGTTTTAACCGTTACGTTACGGTTTTGCCCTTTTTAAAGTTTTAGTCAAGTTTTTTCAAAAACTTGCGCCCTCAAGGCGCGCAGCCTTGC
>CAYVLG010000154.1:0-3465 GCA_964452345.1 uncultured Lachnospiraceae bacterium | reverse complement strand
CCGCGACAGAACCCGGCTTACAGACGGGGTTATAAAAAGGCGTACCGCCGAGGTGCGCCTTTTTTATCTTCATTTATCCCCGAATTTATTTTGGCAGTGGAGAGGGAGAAGCAAGCCCCTCCCCTACGGCTCCTCCCGTCTTATTATAATATTATGTAACTTTAAAGCAAATAGCTTTTTATTCATTTTAATCTGTAACCGCCAAAAAAGGACGTATATTTTCTACCATTATAACAATTGACATATAACAGAATTTGTGATATAATTCTTAAACGAGCCGATAGGTGTTTGTCGGCTGAATTTTAAAATTTCAGGAGGAAAACAAAATGAAACACACAGGCAAAAGATTGTTGAGTATGCTTTTGGCAATTGTTATGGTGCTTGCCATTGCCCCCGTTTCCGTATTCGCCGTCGGCGATGAAGGCGCGGCTGCGGCTTCGGACAACGTAACGACCAACGGCGATAATGACAATACAGAGAACGACATTGCCGATTTGGGCGATACGGTCGCAAAGATAGGCGATGTTGAGTATACGTCCTTGGCGGCGGCATTTGCGGCGGCAAAGAAGGGCAATACGGTAACGCTTTGCGCGGACGTAACGCTTACCGAGGCTGTAAAGGTATTTGACGCGAGCGTTCTTCAGGATATCACTCTTGACGGTAACGGACACACTATAACGCTGAACGTTGGTAAAGACGGAAGCGGTTTCCGCTTCGGTAATACCGAAGAAGGCAAGAAAACTTATGCGAACGGCGTAAAGATAAAGAATATTAAAATCGTAACTCCCGAGGAAGCAACGTCGCGCTTCGGAATATTCCTTCACGGCGGAAGCGGTACCGAAATGACGAACGTTACCGTAACGGGTGATTATGTTATTGCGGGCGTAAGCTTCTACGGTACTAACGGCGGTACGGTTACGAATTGTGATATTTCAAGCGTATGGTCAAACGGTTCCGCATCGTATCCTCTTTATCTTGCCGGAACAAAGATAGGCACGATTGAGGTAAATAATGCGGCAGCAGGCGGAGTAAAGCTTTACGCCGACAAAGACACCGTCATTGACAAGCTTATCTCCTTTGCGAAAAACGCTTCAAATATAGACCCCAAGGTAATTACCGAGGCAAAGGTAAAAGCACTTGTACTCGGTTCCTATGACGACAAAACAGAAGAATATTCTTACGAGGTTGTCGAGGCTATTTTAAACGAAACAATATGCTTTACCGATCTTGAAAGTGCTCTTTGGTATGACGAAAAGCTTTCATCACATATTATTCTGACCGCAGATATTGTCATTGACGGCTCTTTGGTTCTTCACGACAACGTGGTTCTCGACCTCAACGGAAGAACGCTTACGGCAGATTACGTTGCCTGCTTCGGCTACGTCATAGACGGCAGAAGCGATATGTCGGGCTGTCTTGCTGTGAAAGAAGGCAAGCTTATGATGAATGACTATGATCCGTATGATAATTATATGCCCGTTTACACCGATACCGGCTACCGTTTTGCGCCTATTGATATGCAGTTAGGCAAAGTTACCGCGTCGGAGGACGAAACTTCCGTAAGCTTTGAATTCCGTCCCACTCTCGGCACGACGGAGCTTAACCAAAAATACTTAACCTCTTCCGATACCGACGATCCCGAGCACGGCTTATTATTCATGGTATACGTTGCGTGGTTCGACGGAAACGGAGGTCAGCACATTGAGACAATCGGCGTCAGCCAAGCGCTTCTGAACGATATTTATGAAAACAACACCATGGTAGTCTTCACGCTTAACGGAATAAGCGTTGAGAACATGATGATAATGCTCGGTGTTCAATCTGAGGTTGGTGCAACTGCTTACACCTATGTATACGCAAAAGGAGTATTTATACAATGAAAAAATATATAAAGCCCAATGCGGAATATATCATTCTTCTCGCAAGCGATGTTATAACAAATAGTTTCAATTTCGGCGAAGGCGGAAGCGGAAATGTCAGCGAAGGCGGACAAATGCCAGAAGGCTGTACTTAATTCCTTTTTTGAAAATATATGCAGACCGAAAGGCGGCGCGGAATTTTTCCGCGCCGCTGTTTTGACATGGGCGGGAAATGCTTAATTACGGCGGAGAATACCGAAAATCGGCGGGATATTGCGCCTAATTTGGAAAAAGCTATTTACTTTTTTAACAAAATGTGGTAAAATATAAATACAGAAATTTTATTCTTGGAGCTGATGTTATGAAGTGTCCCGTTTGTTCGTTTCCCGACAGTAAGGTTATAGATTCCAGAACGATTGACGACGGAAGCAGTATACGCCGCCGCCGCGAGTGTCTCGCCTGTCAGAAACGCTTTACCACGTTTGAAATTATCGAGACCGTGCAGGTCATCGTCAGAAAAAAAGACGGTTCGAAAGAAATATTCGACAGAAACAAGCTTTTGTCGGGTATTCTCAAGGCGTGCTACAAGCGCCCCGTCGACGCGGAGGAGATTGTCGCCGAGATAGAAGCGGAGCTTCAGAAGCTTCTTTCAAGCGAAATTTCAACCGTTGAAATCGGGGAGATTGTAATGGACAAGCTGAAGGCGCGCGACGAGGTGGCATATGTCCGTTTTGCCTCCGTGTACAGAGAGTTCAAGGATATCGAGACATTCCTCAAGGAGCTTAAACAGCTGAATAAGGAAAAAAAGTAACGGGCGTGGGGGACGCGTGGGGATGCGTTTGCGCTTTTTTGAAAAAAAGCGCGCAAAAAACTTCCGAAAAATAGTTTATAGGGTAAAAGCCTTAATGAGAACGGAAAAAGTTATTGTTTTAACCGTTACGTTATGGTTTTGCCCTTTTTTAGTTTTAGTCAAGTTTTTTCAAAAACTTGCGCTCTCAAGGCGCGCAGCCTTGTCGCACTCCGCAGAGTGCGGGACGCGTTTTTACGCTTTTTTGAAAAAAAGCGCGCAAAAAACTTCCAAAAAATAATTTTAGGGCGGAACCCTTAATGAGAATTAAAAACGTGATTATTTTTCTCATTATATTCCGTCCTTTTTTTCTTAAAAGTTTTAGTCAAGTTTTTTTCAAAAACTTGCGCCCTCAAGGCGCGCAGCCTTGCCGCACTCCGCAGAGTGCGAAATTCCCTTTGTGGGAAAACTGCAAGTGCGGATATTTTATTTATATTTATAATTTATATTGGAAGAATTTTTTGCCTCGGTATTAAAAGCAAGCAAATTTGCCATAATATATATGTTATTTACCCGATATAAGCTCAATTCGACCAAAAAACGCAATGTTTTTAGCACTGTTCACAGATAATTAACAAAAAACTTTTCAAAACCCCTTGACAAATCGCTTAAAAAGTAATAAAATTTATATCGTAGTTAGCACTTAAGACAATTGAGTGCTAAACTAACGGTAAAAATCGGAAGGGAGGAAATGCGGGTTGGCAAATAAAGAGAACGGCTTGAGCGAAAGGAAAAAACAGATACTCAAGGCGATCGTCG
>CAYVLG010000153.1:0-3544 GCA_964452345.1 uncultured Lachnospiraceae bacterium | reverse complement strand
GCCGCGTCGACAAGTGCCGTAAATTTCTTTGCGACAAGAGAAGCACCGCCGATAAGACCGCCGTCAACATTGGGCTTTGCCAAAAGCTCAGCCGCATTTGCGTCATTCATAGAGCCGCCGTACTGAATAGTTACGGATTCTGCTGCGTCTTCGCCGTACATTTCGGCGAGAACCTTTCTTATAGCTCTGCAGGTTTCTTCTGCCTGCTCGGGTGTAGCTGTAAGTCCTGTTCCTATTGCCCATACAGGCTCGTAAGCAATAATAACGTTTTTGAGAGCTTCAGCATCAACATCTGCAAGGTCGAGCTTTGTCTGCATTGCAACAACTTCGTTTGTGATACCGGAAAGTCTTTGTTCCTTAACCTCACCGAGGCAAAGAATTACTTTAAGACCGTTAGCGAGAGCTGCTTTGGTGCGAAGATTTACCGTTGTGTCGGTTTCGCCGAAGTACTGACGTCTTTCGCTGTGTCCGATTATTACGTACTCAATGCCGATAGATTTCAGCATTTTTGCGGAAACCTCACCCGTATATGCACCTTTTTCTTCGTAGTGAACGTTTTCGGCACCTATTTTTATATTTGAACCTTCTGCCGCCTTCATTGCCGCGGAAATGGTTACGTAAGGTGCGCAGAATATTATATCACAGTTGTCTTTTCCGTCAACCATAGGCTTTATCTCGTTGATAAATGCCGTTGCTTCGTCGGGAGTGAAATTCATTTTCCAGTTACCGGCGATAACCGTTCTTCTTTTTGCAGGATTCATTTTATTTCCTCTTTCATTTGTATATATTTTTTCACACACCGCCTTTTATAAAAGACGGTGTGTATCTTTGAAATTATTATTTGTCCTGGAGGCAAGCTATACCGGGAAGCTCTTTACCCTCGAGAAATTCAAGAGAAGCGCCGCCGCCTGTAGATATGTGGGTCATCTTTGAAGCAAATCCAAGCTTTTCTACAGCCGCCGCGGAGTCTCCTCCGCCGATGATGGATATTGCACCGCTGTCGGCAACTGCAGACGCAACTGCCTCGGTTCCTGCCGCAAAATTCTTCCATTCGGAAACGCCCATAGGTCCGTTCCATACAACGGTTCCCGCGCCCTTGATTGTTTTTGAGAAGAGTTCTCGTGTAACGGGACCTATATCAAGTCCCATCCAACCGTCGGGAATGCTGTCTGAGTATATTACCATATTTTGCGTATTTTCATCGTATTCGCGTCCGATAACGTTATCAACGGGAATAAGGAAGTTTACGCCTTTTGCGTGTGCTTTTGCAATAAGCTCGTTAGCCAGATCAAGCTTGTCCTCTTCGCAAAGCGATGTTCCAACGTTGTTGCCTGCGGCCTTGAAGAAGGTATAAGCCATTCCTCCGCCGATAATGAGTGTATCAACCTTTTCGATAAGGTTATTGATAACGCCGATCTTGTCCGATACCTTGGCACCGCCGAGTATTGCAACGAAGGGACGGGCAGGATCTTCAAGAGCTTTACCCATAACTCCGATTTCCTTCTGAATAAGATATCCGCAAACCGCAGGGAGGTAATCGGCAACGCCTGCCGTAGAAGCATGTGCTCTGTGAGCAGAGCCGAATGCATCGTTTACGAAAATGTCGGCATACGAAGCGAGCTCTTTCGCAAAATCAGCACCGTTCTTTGTTTCGCGTGCATCAAATCTGACATTTTCTATCAAAACTGCTTCGCCGTTTTTAAGTGCCGCAACCTTCGCTTTGGCATCGGAACCGATAATATCTTCCGCAAAGGTAACTTTGTTGCCGAGCAATTCGTTGAGTCTGTCTGCAACCGGCTTAAGCGTGAACTTCTGCTTATCGCCGAGAGCTTTTTTCAAAAGCTCTGCCTTTGCCGCTTCCTGCTCCTCGGCAGGAAGTGCCTCAACCTTTTTCTTTTCCTTCTTATCAAGTCCGAAACCTTCGGTAAAGATAGCGTGAGGCTTGCCCATATGTGAGCAGAGAACAACCTTTGCGTCCTTTTCAAGAAGATACTTGATGGTCGGAAGTGCCTCGACTATTCTCTTGTCGGAGGTAATTACACCATCCTTAAGAGGTACATTGAAGTCACAGCGCACAAGCACACGCTTGCCGGCAACGTCAATGTCTTCAACTGATTTTTTGTTGTAGGTCATTGTTTTTATCCACCTTTCAAAAATTATTTACCAAATAACAGTATATCACAAATTTCCAAAGATATCAAGTAGTATTTGTTAAAAAAATATCTTTTTTTGCTATATAAGCCGTAAAATTAAAAAAACGTTAACACATATAAGAGGAATTTGTATTATAATAAATATGAATATTTTAAATTTACGAGGAATATATGAAAATTATTGAGGGACAATGCTTTGATGAAGAAAGATCTTTATATGCTTTACGCGAGACTGCTGTAAAAAACTGTATATTTGCGGGAAAAGCAGACGGAGAATCCGTACTTAAGGAATGCTCGAATATAGAGGTTGAGAATTGTAGCTTTTCTTTGCGCTATCCTCTTTGGCATGCGACGGATTTAAGACTTTGCGGCTCTTATATGGACGGTGCCTCGCGGGCGCCTATTTGGTACTGTAATAACGGGATTATATCAGATTGTGATATTAACGGTATAAAGGCTTTGAGAGAATGTAAAAATATCAGAATATCAAAAAGTAAAATAGTATCCTCCGAGTTTGCTTGGAAATGTGACGGCATAACCGTTTCGGATTGTGACATTTCTTCCGAATATCTTTTTCTTGACAGTAATAACGTAAGATTAACCGATGTAAATATGCAGGGAAAATATTCCTTTCAGTACATGCGTAATTTACATATCGAAAACTGTATTTTGAACACAAAGGACGCATTTTGGCACAGTGAAAACGTAACGGTCGAAAATTCTGTTGTGAACGGAGAATACCTCGGATGGTTTTCAAAGGGATTGACTTTGATAAATTGCAGGATATCAGGTACTCAACCGTTATGCTACTGTGAAAATCTACGTCTTATTGACTGTACAATGGAAAATACGGATCTTTCGTTTGAATATTCCGATGTGCGCGCCGATATTAAGGGAACGGTTATGTCGGTAAAAAATCCGCGTTCGGGATATATAAAAGCTGACGGTATAGGAGAGATAATTTCAGAAAATTCGGTTATGCAAAGCGATTGCGAAATAATACTAAATAAAATATAGGCTGCCAAAGCCGTTTCGGTTTTAGAGTATCGGGCAATTAAGTTTTTTGATTTTGGCCGTGAGATTTCCGCTTTTTCATATTGACAAAAATCGTGTTTTGGAGTATAATGTACAGGTCGTGCTTTGACTTTCGGAGGTACCTGAATATATGATAATAACGCTTATTGTCTCTGTTATCACCGTAATTCTGTTTTTATGCAGCGTAATTTTCTTTCCGACGGTAGGCAAAAATAAAAAAATCAAGCTTTATTCTTTGATACCGCTTGTCGGCGGAATTGCCGTTATATTGCTTGGAAATTTATCGTTTAATGAGGTTTTTTCGGCATTTACCGAGGACACATCCGTAAATCCGATAAAAATTCTTGTGCTGTTTT
>CAYVLG010000152.1:0-3574 GCA_964452345.1 uncultured Lachnospiraceae bacterium | reverse complement strand
CCGAGACCAGGCTTGTTACCAATCTTTATACGTCCGTTTTCGTACTCAAGATTTTCGTCGGTAATGTATTTTCTGTACTCTACGTCGCTGTACATAATTTCAAGTATACAGAAATTGGGACAGCAGGCGGCGAGCTGAAGCGTTGCCGCATTGGCAATGGGACCCGAAGGATTGTGCGGTGCAAACGGTATGTAATTTGCCTCTGCTATTGCCGCTATTTTCTTCAGCTCCATAATTCCTCCCGCGTGGGATATATCCGGCTGAATGTAGTCGCATGCACGGCGGCGGAACAGTTCGTTATAGTCAAAGCGAGTGTAAAGTCTTTCTCCTGCGGATATAGCCACGGGAGACTTTTCCCTGACGGCTTGAAGAGCCTCTAAATTATTGGGCGGTACGGGCTCTTCGAGGAACATCGGCTTGAAAGGGGCTACCTCCTGAGCTATCTTTATTCCCGTCGGAACGTCGAAGCGTCCGTGTGCCTCGATAAGCAGGTCAACTTTATCTCCCACCGCTTCTCTTACCGCCGCGATACAGCGGATAGCCTTGTCGAGGTCTTGATTTGAAATCTGAAGATAGTTCTTACCGAACGGGTCCCACTTCATAGCGGTAACTCCGCGCTTGACTGCCTCTGCCGCCTTCTCTCCGAATTCCTCGGGCTCTTTTGCTCCCGCGAACCAGCCGTTTACGTATATGCGGCAATCCTCGTTGACCTTGCCTCCGAGAAGCTGATATACCGGTACACCGAGAGATTTTCCCAATATATCCCACAAAGCCATTTCAACGGCTGACAGCGCGGACATAAGCACGGCTCCGCCTCTCCAATATGCGTCGCGGTATATATCGTGATAATGCTTTTCTATCTGTCTCGGGTCTTTGCCTATAAGATAGTCTCTTATATGCTCCACCGCTCCCACAAGCGCCTTTTCCTTATATTCGAGAGTTCCTTCTCCAACTCCCGTTATCCCTTCGTCCGTGTAGACCTTTACGAATACCCAATTCGTCCTGAAACAGTCTACTACAAATGTTTTTACATCGGTTACTTTCATAATTTTTTCTCCTATTTTATTTTTTTACACACGAAAGAGTTCTGACAACAAAGCTCTTTTGTGTATATAAAAATCCATACTCATAGGCGGCATAAAGCCGCCTATGAGTATGCTTTGTCAGATTACCAAATCAATAATTATCGGTAAATGATCGGAAGGATATACGTGCACACCGTTCGACGCGGTATATTCGTAATCACCCACACGATATTCCTTAACAAAGTTTTTAAGCGAGTCACTCACAAAGCAGTAATCTATTCTGCCGTAACTGCCGCTGTTGCCGTCGGATGCCGTGTATCCCTGTCCCTGAAAACTGATGTCCTTTGAACAAAAAGCATCGTTCCAAGTATCGGTATCGACGGTCTTTTTTGCAACAAGAGCCGAATCGTTCCAGCCGCTTTGGGTGACCGTACCGTAGAAATTGTATCCGCCCGTACCGTAATCAAAGCCGTTCGGCTGGTCGTTGAAATCGGCGGTCATAATCACCTTATCTGTGCCGTAACGCTTTTTAAGTTCTTCAACAATCTCCTCAAGCTTTTCCATTTGAGCACAGCGTTCGAGGAAACGGAGCTTATAGAGCGTTTTATATACATCGGAAGCTCTCTCATAGTTATTTACGTTATGACCTCTGTGCTGGAGATGAGTATTGACGTATATCACCTTTTCTCCGCCGATATCGAGGACAACGTAATTCATCAACCTTGAAGCAAGACTGTACCTATCCTTTTCCAAGCCGTTCTTCTTTAGATCCGAGCCCTCGTAATGTCCCAGGGAAGCAAGCTCCTCGGCGGTCATTTTACCGCTGCCGACAAGACCGTCATATGTCAGTGCGACAGTAGAATTTGTTCCGTCGGAGGTCAGCCAATGCCAGCCCTTGTCGGTCACGGAAATTCCCTTTTTTACATATATGGAGCAGTATTCCATAGTGTGCGCGGTATGGACGACATCGGGCTTATAACATA
Source organism: uncultured Lachnospiraceae bacterium (assembly GCA_964452345.1). Taxonomy (GTDB): domain Bacteria; phylum Bacillota; class Clostridia; order Oscillospirales; family CAG-272; genus HGM12713. The sequence goes on along the minus strand of CAYVLG010000152.1, from coordinate 1,566 downwards.
TGTATCCGCCGCCAAGCGACATATTGTTAACCCAATTGTTGACGTCCTCCTGAAAGCCGACAAGGTCGGGGTTATATGATACCGCCTGTTCTGTCAAAGCGCAAATTCTGTTCTTTGATTTTTCATCAAGCTCGCCCGTTCCGCCCTTATGACCGTCTACGTCGTAAAGGTCCATACGAACATTGAAGCTTAAAATTTTAAGCACCGACATCTTTATTTCTTAAGCGTAAGTGCCTGCGCTGAACCGTAAGCGTTGACAGCGTTATCGCCTTCGCCGACCGTCATATACGCAGTAACCGACGCCGATACTTCGACATCCTCGGGAACGCCCGATATAACGAGAGCATACAGATAATCGCCGTCGATATGCTGTATATCGTCACCCGTCTCTTCAGCGGTGGTATACTTTGTCTCGTTGCCGAGTACGGAGGTATATACAACCTTGCAGGACACCTTTTCGGTCTTGACGGAGCCGTTATAAGTAAGAGTTACGAAAAATCCTATATCGCTGAAATCGGCAAGCGCGTCGGTGTCAAGGTCAAGCACGCCTACAAGACGGTAATCCACTTTGCCGTCGTGTGCCTTTGTCTGATAACCGTAGTAATCTGCGGAAGCCGATAACGTGCGGCAGGTACTCGTGTCAACGGTTTCAAGACCTTTGCTCGTATCAACTGTTACAAAATTAACGGGATTGTACTCGGAAGCCGCCACGACACAGTTTTGAAGAATAGTCTCATACTTTGTCTGTCCGACGATACTTCCTATATTAGAAGTTGCTCCGACACTGCCTGTAAGATTTACACTGCAGTTTGATACAGACAGCGATGCCACATTGGTGCAATATCCAACGATACCGCCGACGCTGCCGCTGCCGCTTACGCTGCCTGAGAAGGAACAGTTGCTGATAATGACTGATTTGCTTGTGTCACCACTATTGTCTTTGATACAGTTGGTGTTACCGATAATACCGCCGACATAGTCTTTACCGCTTACTTTTCCATTTATTATATGAACGTTGTCTATAATAAGGCCGTTATTATTTACGTTTGAATTGGCTCTTGAACCTACAAGACCGCCGACGTGACTTAATTGTGCTGCCTGTTCGTTTGTCAAACCGTTTATATAAAGATTCTTTATAGTTCCTCCCGCAAATTTGAACATACCGCCGGCGTTTGTGCAAGTACCGACAGTAACGTTGCTTATTGTGTATCCGTTTCCGTCAAATGTACCGTTGAAAACTATTCCTGTCCACGTTTCGCCGGAATAATCAATGTCTGCCATAAGCTTTACGGTAGCGTTTTTAAAATTTTGGTGAGGATTATTTGTATTGAATTTTTTTAAATCCTCTGCACTTCTGACTAAATAAGTTTTTCCTGCTTTATCAGAACCTTCCGGAGTATATTCACTCATTTCGATTTCAGTATCTGATTCGGTATCTGCAAAAACACCTATAGGCATTATCACGAGGAGCATAGCGCAAAGAATTAAACAAGATATTATTTTTTTCATTTTTATTTTCCTCCTTCACGCTTCAGAACGGCCAAGCCATTATGCCGTGAGTATTTT
>CAYVLG010000151.1:0-3640 GCA_964452345.1 uncultured Lachnospiraceae bacterium | reverse complement strand
CATTTTTTCAAATTTTTCCTTGAGTATCGGATAATATCCGAAGAACAGCGCGTACATAACCGCGGGTGTTTTTTGAGGAACAAGCAACAGAGAGAGCACGGCGGTGACGAAAAACACAAGCCACGGTGCACCGCCGCTATATTCGATAACGACGACAACGCATGCAAGCGACGCTATCACCGCCATTGAAATATCCACTATTTCGATAAGAGAACCGATGTACAAAAGCACAACGCCGAGTGCCGCCAGCATGGCGCACACGGTCAGCTGCTTTGTCCCGTTCCTCTTTCCGTTATTACGCTGTTTTATAGCAATCCCCTTCCTTCCGTGTGAAAAAGACCTCAGCAGCAGGATATAAGATCTCCGCCCATACATTCACAGCAGCAGTCGGCGCAGATAAGTCCCTGACATACGTCGCATACGGTACAGCCTCCCGTATTTTGAGTTCTGTAGCCTCCGCCGTAGCTGTTGGCGCGGTTGCGAAGCTGTGTTTGAGCCGTTCTGTATTCGTTGTTATACGGGTCTTGAGCGCAGGCGTTATCAAAATACCTTTGAGCGTCCGTATAGCTGCCGCGGCGCGCCGCAACACAGCCCATAAGAAAGCTCCACTCCGCTCCTCTTTCGGCGTCGGGTATTGAATACAAAAGCTGCTCCGCTCTTCCTATATTTCCGCCGTTTATCATACGGCGTATCTCGGAATAGCGCGCGTCGCCCGTTGCGGACTCATTGCCCGCGTAGCTGTAATTGTTATTGCCGCTTCTTCCGCCGGCACCCGTTCCGCCGTTTTCGCGCATTTTTTTGATTTCCTCGTAGGCGGCGTTGACCTCCTTCATTTTCTCGCTTGCAAGATCCGCGAGATCGCTGTCACGGTATTTATCGGGGTGATATTTACGCGCCAGCTGTCTGTACGCTTTTTTTATTTCGTCGTCCGACGCATCGGGAGATACGCCGAGAACCTTATAAGGATCCGTCATTTTCTGAAATTCCTTTCGTTTTTAGCTTTTTCTTTTTACCGCTTTTTTCCTTCTCGGTCGGAGAAATTATTTTTCGCACCGTATCGGGCATTCCGAGATACAGCGTATTTTCTATTATGTTCCTTACCGAAGCTTTATCCGTTTCGAGCAAATCCATTGCCGCCTCTGCCGCGCACAATTCAAGCTTCATCGCATTTGCTATGCTCTCAAGCTCTTCTCCCTCCGGAGCGCGTCCGCCGTACAGCAGTAAAAACGGATTGTATCTTCCCTTTTCCATATCCTCGGCGCAGTCATCGAGAGCGTCCGCTATGTATATCCATTTTCCGACGCAGCGTCCAATCTCCGCGGCAAGCCTTTTCTCCGTACCGTCAAGTCCGAATGAGGTTATTTCCGCCAGAATATCGCCGAACACAGACGCCGGCGCGTCGACGCTCGGCAAGCCCTGCTTTTCTATATCCGCAAGCCGTGCCAAAGCCTCGGAAACGCTTCTGTCAAGCTCCGAATAGCCCGCATTGAGAGACTTTTTGCGCCACGACCGCACCAACGGGTAATAAAGCCTTGCCTTCAGCTTTTTCAACCCTTTTTCGTCTGCAAGGTCGTCCTTTATTTTATGATATCCGAGTATCGACGCCGCGTGAGCGCATACCTCAAGCTGCGGATTTTTCAGCATAACGTTTCGCTTCTTCAGCGGATGTACGATACACCTGCTTTGCGAAAAGCTTATCTGCGTATCGGACAGCACAAGTCTCAGCATGGCGAGAAACGCAAAATCGTAGCTCAGCGACATACGCGAGCACTGCCCCGTACATTTTCCCATAGTGCGGCAAAGACCGCAGTACGCGCCTCGATAAAGCTCGTATTCCTTTACCTTCAGCTCGGCGCTGTTTACCTTTACGTACCCAAACACGCAAATATTCCTTTCATCAACTTAATAATACTTATAATATCGTATTTTAAGAAAAAATGCAATAGATAAATTGTAAATAATTAGTAACTCTCAATGTCGTATTTGTCGGTTGCGTGTCGGTTGTGTGTTTTTATATTTTATTTTGTCAAAATCTGCCGAAAAACGGGCAAATCACGATACCTGTACGCTCTCGCTTACCGTGCGTTTTCGGAAAGAGCCTCCGCATATCTTACCGTCTGCATAGCATCCTTGCAGTATGCGTCCGCGCCTATGCGCGCGGCATATTCCTCATTCAGAACCGCTCCGCCGACAGCCACCTTGCAAAAAGGCGCGTCACGCCGCAAAAGCTTTATCGTCTCTTCCATGGCGGGAACCGTCGTAGTCATAAGCGCACTTAAGCCGACAAGCGGCGCGTGCAGGCGTACTGCCGCCTCAGCCACAGTCTCCGGCGGAACGTCTCTGCCCAAATCAACAACGTTGAAGCCGTAATTTTCAAGCAGCAGGCGCACTATATTTTTTCCTATGTCGTGAATGTCTCCGTGAACGGTGGCAAGCACTACGGTTATTTTCGCTTCTCCCTTTGCTCCCGACGCCTCAACGCTTTTCTTGATTTCGGCAAACGCGCACTGCGCCGCCTCGGCACTCATAAGAAGTCCGGGAAGATATACCGTTTTTTCTTCAAATCCGCGTCCCACCTCGTCAAGAGCAGGAATAATTTCATTTTGCACAAGTGACAGAGGCTCTGCCCCCTCCGACAGCATACGCGCGGTAATTTCTCCCGCTTTTTTGCCGAGACCGCGCTTTACGGCGTTTTGAAGCTCGCTCGTGTCGCCGTCCGTCAGCAAGACGCCGGCTGCAGTCACCGTTACCGCAGGTGCCGCAATCTGCACGCTTTGAGCAAACTCTATATAATCGGAACAATTTTCGTCCAGCGCGTGCAGCACGCGGTGTGTATGCCAAACTTTACGCATTTCCGCAGAGTACGGGTTCATAATAGCCGCCGAAAGTCCGTTGCAGAGTGCTTGGGCAAAAAACGTCGAGTTAACCCATTCGCGCGACGGAAGGCCGAACGAAACGTTTGACACCCCGAGAGATGTATTGCACCCCATATCCGACAGCATTTTTACCGCGCGGAGCGTTTCTATACCTGCACGGGGGTCCGCACTTACCGTCATTGCAAGCGGGTCGAATATTATATCCTTCTTTTCGATACCGTATTCTGCGGCAACCGACAAAATTCTCTCGGCAATCTCCACTCTGCCTTCCGCAGTTTCGGGAATTCCCGACTCGTCAAGAGTGAGAGCAACGGTAAAACCGCCGTATTTCTTGACAAGCGGAAATACCGCCGCCATGCTCTCCGCCTTGCCGTTTACGGAATTTATCATCGCCTTGCCGTTATATCGGCGCATGGCACTTTCCATAGCGCGTGCGTCGGAGGTATCTATCTGGAGAGGCAAATCGGTTACAGCCTGAAGCTCGCAAACCACACGCGTAAGCATTTTCGCCTCGTCTATCCCCGGCAATCCGACATTTACGTCGAGCACGTGTGCGCCGTTATCGGCCTGTCCTATTCCCTCGCCGAGAATGTAATCCATATTTTCGGCGGAAAGAGCCTCCTTCAGCTTCTTCTTGCCCGTCGGATTTATTCTTTCTCCTATAAGTATCGGAGTTTTACCGAAGCAAACGGTGTGCGTATACGAGGAAACAACCGAAATATTTTTCTTTTTTATCGGAAGCGGAGCCATGTCACGCGTTTTTT
>CAYVLG010000150.1:0-3657 GCA_964452345.1 uncultured Lachnospiraceae bacterium | reverse complement strand
TCCGTGGTTTAATATATGTATCGACGTGGGACACTCCGCTTTGACGGGCTATAAGCCCGAGGAGGTTATTGCCGCAATGAACGGGGACATTTTGAAGGCTCTCCATATTCACGACAATTGGTTTGTATGGGATGAGCATACGCTGCCGTATGCGGGGGGAATTAATTGGCAGGCGGTAGTAAAGGCACTTGAAAAGATACGGTATCGCGGAGAGTTTACCTTTGAACTTTGCGGATATTTGGAGAAGCTTCCGAAAGAGCTGCTTCAGCCTTCGCTTGATTTCGCGGCAAAAATCGGCAGAAATATGATATCCGGCATATAATTTAAGGAGATATTGAATATGAAACTATCTATCGAAACCTACATTATGAGAAAAAGATTTAATGACGTCAAGGCACTTGAAATGATAAAAAAGGCGGGTTTTGACTGCTACGATTATTCTATGTACGGTTTGGCCGATGCGGAAAAGGATATGCTGGGGGACGATTACCGCGAAAGAGCCGAGGCTCTTCGCCATGCAAGCGATGAGATTGGTATCGAATGCAATCAGGCGCACGCGCCGTTTGAAATAGGCGCGGAAAATACATTCGATGTCTCCGACAAAAGCTATCTGAGGCTTGTACGCTCTCTCGAGGCTGCCTCGATACTCGGAGCGGAAAACATAATAGTTCACGCCATTAAGGACAAATTACCGCAGGGAACGGATTTTTACGAGCTGAACCGTAAATTTTATTTGAGTCTCGAGCCGTACTGCGAAAAATTCAATATCTGCGTTTCCGTTGAAAATCTGTTTAATTGCCGCGGTGACAAAACGCTTCCCGTTTTGAGTGATCCGACAGAGCACATGGATTTTGTAAAAAGCCTGAATTCTCCTTGGTTTAATATCTGCGTCGATGTGGGTCATTCCGCCATAACGGGCTATAAGCCCGAGGAGGTTATTGCCGCAATGAACGGAGATATTTTAAAAGCTCTTCATATTCATGACAATCGGTCCATCTGGGATCAGCACACAATGCCCTATGCGGGTGGTATTAAGTGGCAGGCTGTATTGGAGGCAATTAAAAAGATACGGTATCAGGGGGATTTCACGTTCGAGCTTATCGGATATTTGAGCAAACTTCCCGACGAACTGCTTCAGGACGCACTCGATTTTGCTGCAATTATCGGAAGAAATATGCTGTCGGAGTTTTAATCGGCGGATAAAATATAAAAGCACGGCAAAGGAATTTTCTCCTTTGCCGTGCTTAACCCTTTTTATAAAGTAAATAACCGTGCACGGAGGTGAGAACCCGCACACGGTTAAAATTACATATTGTTAAGTGCCTTTGTAAATTGGCTCTTCTTACGGGCAGCGGCATTCTTGTGGATGATTCCACGAGCTGCAGCCTTGTCAATCTTCTTGACTGCCGCCTTGTAGGTAGCCTGAGCAAGCTCGTTATCGCCGGAAGCCAGAGCAGCCTGGTACTTCTTTATGTCGGTTTTGAGCTGGGTCTTGAAGATTTTGTTCTGCATGGTCTTTGTCTCTATGACAAGAACACGCTTCTTTGCACTCTTAATGTTTGGCATTGAATTTTACCTCCGTCAGTATTTGTGGTAAAAGCCTCGACGGCGCGCATGAGAGGTTACGCAGCCGTATTCGTCCATACAAGTATATATAATATCATACTTTTGCCTTTTTTGCAATACTTTTTTGAAAAGTTTTTTGATAAAAGCGAAGTTTTTTTGATAAAAGACCGTGTGCGGACGTTTTTCGCTTCGGAAAATCGGTAGAAATGTATTTCAAGACGTCCGCGGAAAAACGGATATTATGCTCGCTTAACTGTGTTTTATTCCCTAAAAACAAGAAAAAATAAACTTTTTTTGGAAAAACACTTGACAAGGCTTGACAAATATGCTATAATTGTAAACTGCATTATAATTGCTTATTGTGTCCACTTTTGAAATTTCGGTGCTTTGTTACGATATTATTTATATAATACGGCTGACCGAAGCGGATACGGAGCAGCGATTTCCACATCGCGGAAAAGTGGAGTATTACTTTGATTGGAGTGTAAAAAATGGTCAATGTAAAAGAACACAAGCTTGGCTTGAACACGAGAATGAGCTTTTCAAAATCGCGCTTCCCGTGCGAGCTTCCGAATCTCGTTGAGGTTCAGACAAAATCCTTCAAATGGTTTTTGGAGGAAGGACTTATGGAGGTCCTTCGCGACGTTTCTCCTATTACCGACCACTCGGAAAAGCTGGTTATAGAGTTCGTATCGTACTCCATAGATTCCAAGCCCAAATATACCGTTGAGGAATGCAAGGACAGAGACGCGAACTATGCCGCCCCCCTTAAGGTGAAAGTTCGCCTTACGAACAGAGAAACGGGAGAGGTCAAGCAGGCGGACGTATTTATGGGAGATTTTCCGCTGATGACGGAAACCGGTACTTTCGTTATAAACGGTGCCGAAAGAGTTATAGTCTCGCAGATAATCCGTTCTCCCGGTATGTACTACGACAAGAGCATTGACAAGGCGGGTAACGAAATATATTCCGCTCAGGTCATTCCTTACAGAGGCGCATGGCTTGAATATGAAATAGATTCGTCCGGCGTTATGTATGTGCGTATAGATAAAAACCGCAAGCTTCCGCTTACGATGTTTATCCGCGCCCTCGGAATGGAAACGAGAGACGAAATATACGCTATGTTCGGAAACGAAGCTCTCCTTGCAAATACGTTTGATAAGGACGAGAGCGAGGCGCTTGCCGTTCATAACAACAGTACCTGCGTAAACGAGGCACTTAAGGAAATATACAAAAAGCTCCGTCCCGGCGAGCCTCCGCTTGTCGAGTCGGCTCAAATGCTTATAAACAACTATTTCTTCGATAACAAGAGATATGATATATCCACCGTCGGACGCTATAAGTTCGATAAGAAGATGGCAATACACACCCGTATAAGAGGTCACGTTGCCGCCGAAAATATTATAAGCCCGCTTACGGGTGAGCTTCTTGTTTCGGAAGGCGACTATATCGACAACGCAGCGGCTCATACCGTCGAAGACAATGCCGTCAACGAGGTTATGATTAAGCTTGACAACGGAGAGGTTATCAAGGTATTCTCGAACTTTACCGTCCGTCCCGAGTGCGTTCTCGGATATGATCTTAAGGACTGCGGTATAAACGAAAAGGTAAGTATCCCCGTTATACTTGAGCTTAAGGAGAAGTACGGCGACGACGCAGAGGGGCTCAAGCGCGAGGTACGTATGAGAATTGCCGAGCTTTGTCCCAAATTCGTTACAAAGCAGGATATATTTGCAACCGTAAACTATCTTCTCAATCTTACTCACGGCGTCGGCGTTAAGGATGATATAGACCATCTCGGAAACCGCCGTATACGCTCCGTCGGAGAACAGCTTCAGCAGTCGCTCCGCGCAGGCTTCCTCCGTATGGATAAGATAATCAAGGAGAGAATGATAAGCCAGGATAACGAAAAGCTTACTCCGTCGGCGCTTATCAATATCAAGCCCGTTACGAGCGCGATCAGAGAATTCTTCGGTTCGTCGCAGCTCTCCCAGTTTATGGATCAGAATAACCCGCTGGCGGAGCTTACTCATAAGCGCCGTCTGTCGGCTCTCGGCCCCGGAGGACTTTCGCGTGAAAGAGCTTCCTTCG
>CAYVLG010000149.1:0-3667 GCA_964452345.1 uncultured Lachnospiraceae bacterium | reverse complement strand
GATTACGGTAGGTCACGAGACGGTCGGAATTGTGGAGGAGGTCGGCTCAGCCGTCACACATGTAAAGCCGGGGGACCGAGTAACGGTCAACGTTGAGACCTTTTGCGGAGATTGCTTTTTCTGTAAGCACGGCTACGTAAATAACTGTATCGACAAAAACGGCGGCTGGGCACTCGGCTGCCGCATTGACGGCGGTCAGGCGGAGTACGTCCGCGTGCCGTTCGCGGATCGTGGGCTTAATAAAATTCCCGAGAGCGTGAGCGACAGACAAGCTCTGCTTGTCGGCGACGTTCTTGCTACGGGCTATTGGGCGTCGAAAATTTCCGAGATTTCCGAGGACGATACAGTGCTCATTATCGGAGCAGGTCCAACGGGTATCTGTACGCTCCTTTGCGTTATGCTGAAGAAGCCGAAACGCATTATCGTGTGTGAGAAGGATGGGAACCGAATCGGGTTTGTGAATAAGCATTATCCCGACGTACTGACGGTCACGCCCGAAAAATGCCTTGATTTTGTTCGCGAGAACAGCGATCACGGCGGCGCGGACGTGGTGCTTGAAGTGGCGGGTGCAGAGAACACCTTCGAGCTTGCGTGGCGGTGTGCCCGCCCGAATGCCGTTATTACGGTTGTTGCTCTTTACGATAAGGCGCAGACCCTGCCTCTGCCCGATATGTACGGCAAAAATCTGACATTTAAGACGGGCGGTGTTGACGGCTGCGACTGCGGGGAAACGCTGAAGCTCATTGCCGAAGGCAAGCTTGACACCGAACCGCTTATCACGCATACATATCCTTTGGCGAGGATTGACGAGGCGTATGAGCTGTTTGAAAATAAACGCGACGGAGTTATTAAGGTCGCGGTTGAATGTTGAAAATACGTTGCTAAAATCATCGAAAAAAGCCGAAAATCAGACAAAATCTTAGTAAGCGGTCAAATACGAAAACGGGCTTGTTTATTCCTCTGACAGGAAAAAGCAAGTCCGTTTATTTCTATATCTCTATAAGCTCCTTGGGGCTTTTTGTGAAATTGATTACTTTGCCGTCGTGATTTACCGCTATCATATCCTCGATACGGCAGCCGTATTTGCCTTCGATATAAATACCCGGTTCGACGGTAACGACGTTGCCTCGCTTAAGCGTTTTGTTTTCCTCCGCGCGCGGTGAAAGGGAAGGGGCTTCGTGGATATAAAGTCCCACGCCGTGACCGAGTGAGTGTCCGAAGCATTTTCCGAAGCCTGCGCCGGCTATTATACCGCGTGCCGTTTTGTCCGCCTCTCGGCAGGAAATTCCTTCGTGTATTGCTTCAAGCGCGGCAAGCTGGGCGGACAGCACGGTGCCGTATATGCGCTTCATATCGCCGTCTGCCTTGCCTATTGCCACGGTGCGGGTCATATCGGAGCAGTAGCTCTTGTATTTGGCGCCGAAGTCCATTGTGAGAAATCCTTTTGAGAGCTTTTTTTCGGAGGGGATTCCGTGCGGAAGCGAGGAGGATTTTCCCGATACCGCAATTGTATCGAATGCGGTCGCCTCGGCGCCGTGAGCCCTCATAAAAAATTCAAGTTCAAGCGCGACGTCGAGTTCCGTGCGTTCTGTGGATATGTAGCCGAGAATGTGTTCAAAGGCGGAGTCGGTGATTTTTTGAGCTTCATTTATAACCGCAAGCTCTTCGGCGCTCTTTATTTCGCGGAGCTCCGAAAGAACGGCGGACGCACCCGACGAGAGTGTGATAAAATCAAATTTTTCAGACCATTTTTTGTATTGAGCACAGCTGACTGTCTCGTCTTCTATGATGACCGTTTTCGCGCCGTTGAGAGACAGAAGGAGCTTAAGCTCGGAGAGCATATCGGACTCGGGCATTACGATTTCAAAATCCGCAGCCGCCGTCCGTGCCGCCTCGATATATCTGAAATCCGCGAGAAGATAGGCTCTGTCGGGGAAAATCAAAAGGAAACCGTCGGTATAATTAAAACCGCAGAGATAGCGTATGTTAAGCTCCGACGAAATAATAGCCGCGTCGGCGTTTAAAGAGCGAAGCTCCTCTTGAAAGCGTGACAGGGTACTCATACCGTTCCTCCTGCCGCCAGCCACATTTTTTTCATTGCAAGCGCGTCGTCGGACTGTGTGCCGTCGGATTCGCATATGATACGCGGGGCGACGCCCTCACGTACTATTGCCTCCGCAAGCGGTTCAAAATCGGGACCGAAAACCGTATCGGCAAATGTCAAATGGCGTTTTTCGCCCTTTGAGGTATATTCTATTTTTGAAAAATGACAGTGGAGATTATAGGCATAGGCGTCTCCGAGTTCACGACCTATTTTGTCGAATACGCGGCGATAGCTGTCGCAGTCGGGAAAATGTCCGCCGAGGTGCCGTGCGTTCAGGTGTCCGAAGTCGACGACGGGGCAGTATAGGGGAGAGAGCTTGCAAAGCTCTATAACCTCGTCGAGCGTTCCGAGCTGATTTACCTTGCCCATAGTCTCAAGTCCCATTCTTATATTTGTACCGCCGTTTACTTCTAAATTTCGTATCAGCGTATCCGAGGCGAGCTTCATTGCCTCCTCACGGGATATGGAAGCCGCGCTTCCCGTGTGTATAACTATTGTGTCCGCTCCGAGAAGCTCGGCGGCGGCAAGAGAGCGTCTGATATATTCTATGCTGTTTGTGCGCTTTTCTTCTTCCGCGCTTGAAAGAGAAATAAAATACGGCGCGTGAAGCGACATAAGAATACCGTGCTCAAGAGCTTTTTTCCCTATTTGGCGTAGTACGGCCTCTCCTGCGTTTATTCCTCTGCCTGCCTCAAATTCGTATGCGTCAAGTCCGACCGAGCTTACCCATTCGGGAGCTTCGACGGTTGATTTTTTTCCCGCTTCCTTAAAAGCGTTGCTGTTTCCTCCGGGTCCGAAGGCTGCGCGAGTTATTTTTTCCATTTCCAGGTTTTCTCCGTAAGTGAATTCTGTTTTGGACTTTCGTTTATTTGCTTGAAATATTTTTTTATGTAGGGGCGTTCCAGCCGGCGTTTGAATTTGAAAAACGCGTTTTTCTTATCCTTTATCGGAGGAACTATTATAGATTTCATTCCGAGGCGGTGAACGGCAAGCGTATCCGTCAGAAGCTGGTCGCCGAGCCCTGCAGTGCGGTCTGCGGTTACGCCGAGCTTTTCCATTGCCTTTATGAGAAATTCGCTCTTCGGTTTACCGCTGTCGGGGTAGGCGTCAAGTCCGAGCTTTCGGTTGAAAAGCTCGACTCTCGGCGGGTGATTGTTGGATATGAGAGCCGCTTTTATGCCGTTTTCGTGCAGGGCGGCAAACCAATTTATTATACGCTCGTCGGGTTCTGCCTGTTCATACGGCGCAAGCGTATTGTCAATATCTATAAGCAGCGCACGTATACCGAATGATTTTAAAAATTCGGGCGTTATGTCCTCGAAGGAGTCGAATATGTAATCGGGGACGAGAAGTTCGGAGAGGGTGTTTCTTTTCTTCATAAATTCTCCCTTATGTTGATTATATTCATTATAGCACAGTTTTCCGCAATTTACAAGTAAAAATAAAAATTAGTACGAAAAACAAAACAGCTTCCGCTGCTGCGGAAGCTGTTTTGCTGGCGTGCCTTAAGGGATTCGAACCCCCGACCTACTGCTTAGAAGGCAGTTGCTCTATCCGGCTGAG
>CAYVLG010000148.1:0-3681 GCA_964452345.1 uncultured Lachnospiraceae bacterium | reverse complement strand
CAATTCTTCCCTGATGAAGAATTATACCGCCGATAATCTGCACGCGAAAAGGACGCTTGCCAAGTATTCTGTCATCCGCCTCACGTATTGCGGCAAAAGCATCTGCCATTATGTCCTCAAGAGTTTCCCCTTTGTCGAGTCTTTCTCGGAGCACATCTGTTGTAGCCGCCAGTTCCTCATTCGACATAGCGGAATACATCGGTGCGAGAGATTCAATATAATCAACGTATTTCTCCAGCTTTTTCAACTGTTTGTCACTGTACGTTCCGAAAAGCTTTTTTACAAGTCCCATTACGACCTCCATATAATTATTCATTTTATTATACACTATTTTTTTCTTTTTTTCAAGTGCAATGTGATATATCTTATACTTTCTTTTGTAAATTTTTTTCTATTCTCTTGCAAAAAAGAGAAAAAAATAATATAATATATAAAAAAGTACCGAGGAATTGTCTAATGTATAAAATCAATATTGTTTTACACGAGCCTGAAATCCCGCAAAACACAGGCAATATTGCCCGCACCTGCGCCGCAACGGGTGCGTCGCTTCACATAATTCGTCCCATGGGATTTGAAATAGACGACCGCAAGTTAAAGCGTGCCGGGCTTGACTATTGGGACAAGCTCGATATCAGTTATTATGACAGCTATGCCGATTTTATAACAAAACGCCCTGAGGCTATCGGAAATACGTATTATTTTTCTACAAAAGCTCCTCGCTCGTATACTGATGTCGAATATCCCGCCAACGTTTTTTTAATGTTCGGCAAGGAAACACGCGGATTGCCCGAGGATATCCTTTATGAAAACAAAGACTTTTGCGTGCGCATTCCAATGCGTGACACCATTCGCTCGCTAAATCTTTCAAATTCCGCCGCCATATCGGTATATGAAATAATACGGCAAAAGGGCTTTGACGGACTTTTAGCGCAAGGTCGGCTTACAAGCAGGGAGTGGTAAGTATGACGGACAAAATACTTGTCGCACTGAGCGGCGGCGTAGACAGTGCGGTTGCCGCTCTTCTGCTGAAAAACAGCGGTTACGATATATGCGGTGTTACTATGAAGCTACTTAAAGAAGACTGCAACACTCCGGATGTAAATTGCCGTGACGCAAAGGCTATTGCCGATATGCTTGGTTTCGAACATTACAGCATATCACTTTATGATGATTTTGAAAAATGTGTAATACAGCGTTTTTTAGACGACTACGCAAATGGTCTTACCCCCAATCCCTGCGTTGAGTGCAACAAAAAAATAAAATTCGGCAAGCTATGGGAGATTACCTCCGAGCTTGGCTGTAATATGCTTGCAACAGGTCATTACGCAAAAATCAAAAAAGACTCCGGCGGTGAATATCGCTTATGCAAGGCTGCTGACGAAAAAAAGGATCAATCGTATTTTCTCTGGTCAATAAAAAAAGAGCTTCTTCCGTTTCTTCGTTTTCCGCTCGGGGACTACACAAAACCCGAAATCAGAGAGCTTGCCGCGGCAAACGGATTTATAAATGCTCATCGCTCGGACAGTCAGGATATATGCTTTATTCCCAATGGAGACTATTCTGAATTTATAAAGCAAAGATTGGGCAATTCATTCCCGTGCGGAAGCTTTACGGATATAGACGGTAACATCATAGGAACCCACTGCGGTATAATAAATTACACTGTGGGTCAGCGCAAGGGCTTGGGAATTGCATTCGGAAAGCCGATGTTCGTAGGAAGGAAAAATGCGGCTGACAACACAATTATGCTTTGCTCTGATAATGAGCTTTATTCAGATACACTCACGGCAAATAATATAAATTTGCTATTTGACAAAAATTTTGAACGACCTTTAAAACTCGAGGCGAAAATACGTTACAGACATATTCCCGCTCCGGCTCTCGTCACAAGAACCGGAGAGGACACGCTGACGGTTAAATTCGACACTCCGCAAAGAGCCATAGCCCCGGGGCAGTCTCTTGTGCTCTATGACGGTGACACCGTCATTGGCGGAGGCATAATTCAATAATTTTTTAAGAAAAATCTCCCGCGGGTCATCAATGATCTGCGAGAGATTTTTCTGTAGTTATTCAAATTTCGTCATATCGGATTTAAGAAGCTCCGTTCGCATAATTGTATACCATTCCTCAACAGGATTGCCGCAAAGTATACCCAGCCTTTGCTTCATAGCGGTTATAAGCATTTCGGGATTAAGATATTCCGCGCTTGACGCCGACAAAATACAATTCATCTTTAATGTTACGCTGTTGACGTCGAATTCGGCATCGGCTTTTTTTATTAGCGGAACTATATCAATCTCTTTTTCCCCGGATTTTGTGCGTTTTGTAAGCATAATCGGAGACGATATGAAAAGCTTTGTAATATTATCTGCCAATGCAGCATTTGCTCCGTCGGTAAAAATTTCGATATTGTATGCAGCATATGCAATTTCAGAAAAATCCGCCTTTGGAAAATAAGCGTCAACTATGTGAAGCTCATCGGTAAGCTCGCGGTTAAGTCTGTTCTTTATTTCTTCACAAGACATTTCCCTATCGATTCTTATATCGAGGTATTCACTCACACTTTGAGCACCGACACCGAGAGGCGTCGAAAAGACAAGCTTTGCGTGAGGGTTAAAGCCCTTGGTATACCAAACAGGCAAACAAGCGCGAACTATAACTCTGTTAAAGGTTCTCTGTAGGTCAAGATGAGAAACGTACTGTAGACTTCCCGTTTTTATAAATTTCAATCTGACTGTTTTAGGCTGCGGAAGCTCCGGTAACGCCAACAGCCTTTTTTTCTCGTTCAATTTGCCTTCGGACAGCACGTGCGTTCACCTCCAAGCCTATTTGCACCGCAGCCGCTGCATTTTTCACGGCAGTTTGGTGTTGTATTTTCGGCATATGCCTTATCGCGTTCACGGCGCAAAAATTCTTTTGTAACTCCGCAATCGATAATATCCCACGGAAGCACCTCGTCAAGTCCAAAAGCGCGGTTTGCATAGAAGGCGGGATCTATTCCGCAATGCTCGAGCACTGAAATCCACCTGTCGTAGTCAAAGCATTCGTCCCAAGCGTCAAACGCAAAACCTTCCTCACACGCCAATGCCAATGCCGGAGCAAGCCTCCTGTCACCTCTCGCCAAAACCGCTTCGATTCTGCTGACACGTGCGTCATGGTGGGTATATCTGATTTTTCTGTCGGTAATTTTCGATCCGAGATATTCCTGCTTTTCAGCAAGCATTTCCATAGTATCCTGTGCCTCCCACTGAAACGGTGTAAACGGTTTCGGAATAAAGCAGGAAACGCTTATTGTTACCTGAGGCTTTTTTGCCTTATTTCTTTCGGGACAACGGTAATATTCGTCAACCACGTGAGAAGCAAGCTCCGCTATTCCAGCAATGTCGTCAAGCGTTTCCGTCGGAAGCCCCGACATAAAGTAAAGCTTTACCGTATTTTTGCCCGCCGCAAAGGCAACATTGACAGCGCGCATAAGATCCTCCTCGCGAACGTTTTTGTTTATTACATCGCGAAGCCTCTGCGTTCCTGCCTCTGGCGCGAACGTCAAAGAGGATGAACGAACCGACGCAATTTTATCCATAAGCTCTTTTGTAAAGCTGTCAACGCGGAGAGACGGCAGAGAAAGGCTTACCATATTATCGTTTGTCCATTCAAGCAATTTATCGGTCAGTTCCTCAAGCT
>CAYVLG010000147.1:0-3716 GCA_964452345.1 uncultured Lachnospiraceae bacterium | reverse complement strand
CGTTGCCGCAGACCTTCTTTCACAGGCGGAGCACGATAAAATGGCAAGCGCGGTGCTTGTAACCGACTCCGAAGCTTTGGCGGCGGAGGTTGCGCGGGAGCTTGAAAAACAGCTTCCCGAGCTTGAGCGCGAGGAGATTGCAAGAACGTCGGTTGAGAACAACGGCAAGATAATAATAACCGAGAGCATTGACGAGGCGGTGGCGGTCGCCAACGAAATAGCCCCCGAGCATTTGGAAATATGCGTGGACGAGCCGTTCAAGTACCTTGACAAAATAAAGAACGCAGGCTCGGTGTTTATGGGCAAATACTGTCCCGAGGCACTCGGCGATTATATGGCGGGACCGAATCACACCCTTCCCACAAGCGGGACGGCGAGATTTTCAAGCCCGCTGTCGGTGGACGATTTCGTAAAGAAAACGCAGTTCAGCTATTTTACCAAGGACGCCCTGGGCGGGCTTTGCCGCGACGTCGAATATTTTGCCAACAAGGAAGGTCTCGGCGCGCACGCCAGAAGTGCTGTCGTAAGATTTGAAGAGGAAGACAAATGAGCCGTTTTTTGAATAAAAGATATTCCGCGCTTGAGGCGTATACACCGGGCGAACAGCCCCGCGATATGGAATATATCAAGCTGAATACGAACGAATCTCCGTTCCCGCCCTCCGAAGGCGTTATCGAGGCGGTGGACGCGTGCGCGGTCTCGCGCTTGAATTTGTACCCCGACCCGACCTGCCGCGAACTTAAATGCGCGATAGCAGGGCTTTACGGGGTCGGACCCGAAAACGTCTTTGTCGCCAACGGCTCGGACGACATACTGAATTTCTTCTTTATGGCGTTTTGCGGAGAGGAGCATTCGGTTCGTTTTCCCGCCGTATCATACGGTTTTTATAAGGTTTATGCCGAGCTTTACGGCGCGCGTTATACGGCGGTTCCGCTTAAATCCGATTTTTCGATTGACGTTTCGGATTATATGAATTGTTCCGACAACGTCGTTATCGCAAATCCGAATGCGCCGACGGGAATTGCTCTCGGCAGAGACGGTGTCGAAAAAATAGTTTCTTCAAACCCCGACAGGGCGGTGCTTATAGATGAGGCTTACGTGGACTTCGGAGCCGAAAGCTCCGTTGAGCTGACAAAAAAATACGGCAATCTCATCGTGACCTGCACGTACTCAAAGTCGCGCTCCATGGCGGGTGCGCGCCTCGGCTTTGCAATTGCGTCCGAGGAGCTTATCGCCGATTTGGAAAAAATCAAATTTTCGACGAATCCGTACAGCATAAACCGTCTTACTCTGGCGGCAGGAGTTGCCGCGGTACGTGACAATGCCTATTACGCCGAAAACTGCAAAAAAATCGCACAAACGCGCGAATATGCACAGAAAGAACTTAAAAAATTGGGCTTTGAGACGACCCCGTCAAAGGCGAATTTCATTTTCGCCAAAAGCGGAGCCATAGGCGGAGAGGAGCTTTATCTGAAGCTTAAGTCCCGCGGAATACTCATACGGCATTTTTCAAGCCCCGATATCTGCGAATATAACAGAATAACCGTAGGTACGCGCGGGCAAATGGACAGGCTTTTGACGGAAATAAAAAATATCCTTGACGAAAAGGAGCTTTTGAAATGAGAAAGAGCAGTATAGAAAGAAATACGGCGGAAACAAAAATCCGCCTGAGCCTTGAGCTTGACGCTCCCGAGGGCGGGCGTGGGACAAAAATAAGTACGGGGTGCGGTTTTTTCGACCATATGCTTACCCTGTTTGCAAAGCACGGAGGCTTTTCGCTTGACGTTGCTTGTATCGGCGACGTCGAGGTCGATTATCACCACAGCGTCGAGGATATCGGAATTTGCCTCGGCAAGGCGTTTGCCGAGGCTCTCGGCGGCTGCCGCGGAATTACGCGCTACGGCAGTGTAATACTGCCGATGGACGAGGCTCTCATACTGTGCGCCGTCGATATTTCGGGGCGCGGTATGTCGGTATACGACGTAAAAGTACCGACGGAAAAGGTAGGCGACTTCGACACGGAGCTTGCGGAGGAATTTATGACCGCGTTTGCGCGCAATGCGGGAATAACACTGCATTTAAAGCAGCTGGCGGGTACAAACTCACACCATATAATCGAAGGTGCGTTCAAGGCTTTGGCGCGTGCGCTGCGTGCCGCCGTTGAAATCGACGCCGAAAACGCTTCAAGCGTGCCGTCGACGAAGGGAATGCTTGTATGACGGCGATAATAGATTACGGTATCGGAAATCTGTTTTCCCTCAAAAGCTCGTTTGCACGTATCGGCGAAGCGGCTGTCGTAACGTCGGACGTAAACGTGATACGCGGAGCGGAACGAATAATTCTGCCGGGGGTCGGAGCGTTTGCCGACGCGGCGAAGGCGCTTGAGCAGAGCGGTCTCGGCGAGGTCGTTGTGAACGAGGCGAGAGGAGGCAAGCCTCTTATGGGAATATGCCTCGGAATGCAGCTGCTTTTTGACAAAAGCTTTGAATACGGAGAGCACAGGGGGCTTGGACTTATATCGGGCGAGGTGAGAGCGCTGTCGGAGACGCTCCCCGAGGGGCTGAAAATACCCCATATGGGCTGGAACAGACTTACGTTTACAGGTGAAAAAAATAAAATTTTCAAGTACGCCGACGAGGGAGCTTTTGTATATTTTGTGCATTCCTATCACGCCGTCGGCTGTGAGGACGCGCTGATTGCCGTTACGGATTACGGTATGCCCGTAACCGCGGCGGTGGGGCGCGGAAACATATGGGGCTGTCAGTTCCACCCCGAGAAGAGCGGAGAGGTCGGACTTTCGATACTCAAGGCGTTTTGTGAAATTTAAGGAGGCAGCTATGTACATAATTCCCGCGATAGATTTGATAGGCGGTAAGGCGGTAAGACTGCAGAAGGGCGATTATTCGCGCGTTACGGTTTACGGAGACGCCCCGTGGGAAACCGCGCAGGGCTTTGAGCGCGATGGCGCACGGCTTTTGCACGTCGTCGACCTTGACGGCGCAAAGGACGGTACGACCGCCAATATCGAAACGGTGAAAAAAATAGCGGAGCAAACCTCGCTGTCCGTTGAAATAGGCGGAGGGATACGCGACCTTGAGGCGGTGAAAAGATACGCGGACATAGGAGCTGACCGCATTATAATCGGTACAGCGGCGGTTACCGACCCGCAGTTCCTTGAGAGCGCGGTAAGGCTTTACGGAGAAAAAATTATTGTCGGAGCGGATATCAAGGACGGCTTCGTTGCAATAAAGGGCTGGCTTGAAAAAAGCAGTCTTTCCTGCTCGGAGCTTTGCAAAAGGCTTTGCGCCGTCGGAGTTAAGACAGTGATATGCACGGACATATCCAAGGACGGAATGATGTCGGGCACCAACAGGGAGCTTTATCGGGAGCTTTCCGAAAACTTCAGCCTGAATATAGTTGCGTCGGGGGGCGTGTCGTCTCTTGACGACGTCAGGGCTTTGGCGGATATGGGCTTGTACGGGGCGATACTCGGCAAGGCAATTTATACGGGAGCCGTAAAGCTGTCGGAGGCAATAGCCGCCGCGGAGGTGAGCGGAAAATGATATCGAAAAGAATTATACCGTGCCTCGACGTCAAGGACGGAAGAGTTGTAAAGGGCGTGAATTTCAAGGGGCTGTCGGACGTGTCCTCTCCCGTCACGCTTGCCGAATATTACAGCGAATGCGGAGCCGACGAGCTTGTTTTTTACGATATAA
>CAYVLG010000146.1:0-3747 GCA_964452345.1 uncultured Lachnospiraceae bacterium | reverse complement strand
CCTCGATAAGCGATATTCCCATATCGGGTGCGTCCGTCATCGTATGGTAGCCGAGTCGGCCGCTTATATATGCGTCCGCTCCGCAGGCTATCGCATCGCCGAGGTCGTCTCCGCCCTCTCCTCCGAGCACGGCAACACGGCGGCACAGCCGTCCTGCGTCAGCCAAAAGCACACCGTCTGCTCCGAGAGCCGATTTTACCGACAGTGCCAGCTCCTCCGCCGACACGGCTTTTTCAAGCGTGCCTATTCTTCCCATACCGCCTTCGCCGAACGGCTCAGTATCCTTAAGTCTCAAAAGCCACGCCAGGCAGTCGTTTACGCCTCCGCAAAGCGCGTCGAGGCGTGTGTGAAAGGAAAAGACGGATATTCCGTGATTTATAAGTCTTATCGCCTTTTCACCTATAAAATTTTCGTCGGTTATTCCCTTCAAGCCTTTAAAAATAAACGGGTGATGTGAAACAATAAGGTCATAGCCTCCGTTTACCGCTTTTTCTGCCGCGTTCCCCGTAACATCAAGAGTGACAAGCACCTTTTTTACTTCGCGTTGACTGTCGGGACAGCACATCAGCCCGTCGTTATCCCAGCCGCACGACAGCGCGGCGGGAATTTTTTCATCGAGAAATGCGTATAGCTCCTTTACGTTCATTTTACGTTATTACCTTTCATTCTGCGTAATTCTTCCATTATCGCATATTCGTCCGCGGCACAGTCTCCGCCGAGACGCTTGCCGTCGGCGCGCTTTTGCAAAATTTCAAGCTGTCTGTCGCAAAGACGGTCGAACAGCTCGCCTCCGCGCTCCGCATTAAGTTTTCCTACCAAAAGCTCCGCGGGAGTATATGTATCCTCCGCTCCCGTGTACTCGGCAAGTATAAGCTGATATATTTTTTCCTCCTCGGCAAGCTCCTCGCGTATAACGGTAAAGCCGTTTTCGTTCAGATATGCTCTTAAAAGCTCCGCGTGCGTCATAGGCTGAAGACAAAGTCTTATTCCTCTTTTGCGCGTCCAAGGCGCACCTTCGATTATACGCGCTATCAGCTCTCCGCCCATACCGAGTATAAGTATGTCGTCGGGAGCAAATTTTTCAATGCCGCACAGTCCATCCGCCTGCATAACCGATATTTTGCCGTCAAGCGAATATTTATTTACATTCTCTCCCGCCCGCGTCACGGGTCCCCGGTTTATATCCGATGCAACTGCTCCGCGCACCTTGCCGCAAAGGCAAAGATATATCGGAAGATAGGCGTGATCCGTACCTATATCCGCAATAAAAGAGCCGTCGCGCACAAGCTCCGCCGCATATAAAAGACGAGGGGAGAGTATTGGTTTTTCCTTCATTTTGTTCTCCGAATGTTTTTTCGGGGGCTCGGAAAAGCTCCGAGCCCCAAGTTTTTAGTTATTCGCCAAAAAACTATTGATTTTTTCGACAAGCTCGTCGGCGTCCGTTCCGTGAACGGAGCAAGCTTCCTCTATCGACTCTCCGCGCGCGGAGGGGCAGCCGAGACAGTGCATTCCGATAGCGAAAAAGAACTGAGCCGTTTCGGGCGCGGCGTCGAGAACGTCGCCGATTACGGATTCCTTTGTAACCTGCATTTTCCATACCTCCTTTAAATACTATATATATATTATAAATGTTATTCTTCCCTTTGTCAACAATTTTTAAAAACAAAGCTGAAAAATAATCTCCGTTTTACGTCAAAGTCAATCATACAAGCGCGAAAACGGCAAAAACCGCCCCGTCTTTCATCGGAAAGACAGAGCGGTTTTACGTTTATTTTATTGAGAATCAATCGGAGGTTGTTTCGTCAGCCGTATTTTCTTCAACAACCTCTGCGGTTGCTTCCTCGGCTGCAGCCTCTTCGGAAACAGCTTCTTCGGACTTTACCTCGTCCTCTGCTTCAGCCGTCTCGTTTACGGTTTCTGCTTTTTCCTCGGCGTCAGCCTCAAAGTCGCCCGTGGGGCAACCCGTAAGAACAGCGTGAACGTCCTCGGCGGTAAGTCCCGCACAAACGGATTTCTTGAGAATGCTGACAAGCAGCTCGGCAACGAACATTATGATGATACCTGCCGAGAAGAGCACGAATTTGCCCATATCGTCACCGAAATCGAGAGCGAGCTTGGATTTCATAAGTACAATGGGAATAATTACCATACCAAGCGACATTGCGGCGGGCGCGATGTACTTATCCTTTGCCAGCTGAACGGGACGTCCCGCAATAGTCTTGGGAGCAGGTACCATACAAGCCAGACGGCAGGCAATTTTGGAAATATACTGACAAGCGGAAATCATAAGTCCGATCATAAGTATAACAAGCGTAACGGGAAGCAGATAGTCCACGGGTGCTTTTGCCGTTTTGATAACGTTCGGCAATGCGTCCCAAACGTGACCGAAGAAATCTATGCTTCCGATGTTGAGCATAAAGATGAAGTAACCGACAACGGCTATTACGGACATGCCCTGAAGCACGTTGAGGTACTTGCCCTGAACGGACGTATAAGCCTTAAGTCTGGAAGCGGCAAAGTTAAGCACCAGACCGACTATCATAAGCACAATCATTGCCTTAACGCCTGCGGAAAATTCAACTGCGGGCGCGATTATCTTTAAGAGCCAAAGCAGGGGGAACAGAGAGAACAGAGAACAGTAGCTCTTGGATATCGTGGAGTGAGCCTTTCCGGGATCCTTAAGATTCTTGAGGAAGGACACAAGCACTATGATAAATCTTATTACCGCGGTAAGAACAAGAACGAACGAGAGTATCATAAGAAGTATGTAAACGATACCGAGAAGCACGTTCTGGCTGAAGGCATTCGCGACGACGACTATAAGAGCTACAAGACCCAAAAAGTCCTCGTTCTTAAGTGTATCGGAAATATCGTTCTTTGCATCGTTGATACCGTCGAGACCGTCCTGAATATCGTTCATTCCGCTCTCGATATCATCCTGAGCCTGCAAAGCACCGTTCAGCATATTGCCGTAATCATCATCGGACGTAACTTTATTGTTTGCCGAATTGATGTTGTTTACGCCGCTGTTAATCTTATCGGCGTCGCTCTTGACATCCTTTGCGGATTTTATTGCCGCCTTGAATATCTTTCCTACCGAGCCGACAGATTTTACTATGTAAGGAACACTGACCTCTACGGTCTCGGGCATTTCGGGCTTGTCGGCATTTTCGTTGCCCTCGTCAAGCGCGTCGATTACGCTGTCGTAGATCTCGACCGCCTTGTCGGATTTGCTGACGGTCGCCGTAAAGATAGAGCCGAAGCTCAAAAACAGTACGGCAAGCATAACCAGCAGACAAACCGCGTTCTGAATGAGTGTAAGCTTGGATACGGGAAGAAGAGACTTTTTCATAATACTGTCCTCCAAAATAAATATTGACGAGAAAACCGCACCGCCTGTAAAACGCCAAAGCCTCAAACGGCATTTCCGCCGTCTGAAGCCTTGGTTTCGCTATTACATTTATTCCGCAGCTTTTATTGCTTCGGATTATCTAACGCGCGTTGACAATACGGAACGGATTTTCACGAAAAAGATTTTCAATTATTGTTTCCGTAAAGCTCCGAAAGCTTCTGAAGTCTTTCGTATTTCGCCTTTGCGTTTTCCTCACCCTTGGCAAAGAGCTTCTCTGCCTTATCGGGGTTGGACTGTACGAGACGCGCATAGCGCGTTTCGGACTTGATAAAGTCAACGTAGTTTGCGGTTGCGGGCTTGGAGTCAACCGTCAGCGTATTGTTCTCTGCTTCGGG
>CAYVLG010000145.1:0-3770 GCA_964452345.1 uncultured Lachnospiraceae bacterium | reverse complement strand
TCGTTCCCGTACCGACGTATGAGGCAGGCGATGAATACCGCTCCAACATCAACTATCTTGCTCCTGTGCTTATAATCCCCAAGACCAACGACGAGGGCGAGAAGACGGGCAGAATCCTTGATACAATGGCTTATCTCAGCTACAAGAATATTCTTCCTCTGTACTATGAGAGCAACCTGTCCTACAAGGCGCTTCAGGATCCCGAATCCGTAGAAATGCTTGAAATAATAAGAGATTCGAGATGCTTTGAGACGTCTCTTCTCTTCGGCTGGACGACTGATTTTTACGAGAGCATCCGCAACGTTGTCGTAGCGACTTCGCCGAGCTCCGGTGTATCGAGCATAATAAGCTCCAACAGAAGAAAGGTAAATTCGAATATTAATTCTTATTTTGCCGCACTTGACGCATAATTAAAATCACGGGCTGAAACTCAAAAGAGGTTCAGCCCGTTTTTGTATTCAAAAACGGCACGGCGGAATTTTCCGCCGTGCCGTTTGCTTATATTTTGTTTTTGCTCTTATATTCCGTCGGCGTACAGCCGAAAACGCTTCTGAAATGCCGCAAAAAACTTCGGCTGCTGTTAAAGCCGGATTCCAGCATTACCGTTTCGACGGTCATATTCGGACAGTTGCTGAGCAGGCGCGCCGCTTCGAGAACTCTGGTTCTCTCGATGTAATTTAATACCGACATATTCATCGTCTTTTCAAAATTGGAGGAGAGCTTCTTTTGATAACAGCCGAGCTTCTGACAAATGGAGGCGACGGAAATGTCCTTTTTGAAATCATTTTCGATTATGTTGACGGCGTCCGCGACGAGCGAGGAAATGCGGTGACGTTCGCTTAAACCGCACTGACCGATACATATGTTGATGAGGAGCGAGGATATAAAGTGTAACTGTGAGGCTTTGAACTCATCCGTGAGCTTGTCCGAGGTTTCGCCGAGAACGTTTTGTCCCGCGCAGAGGTTGACCGCCATCTGCAGAATGTTCAGCAGGCATTTTGCTTCGTTGTCGGCGATTATCGGGTGAGTGAAGGTCTTTGCGTTGAAGGCGGAGTCGTAGTCGCGGAAATAGCGGTGCGGAATAAGAACGACGAGATACGTTCCGTCTTTTAACGTTTCGTAGTAATGGGGAGAAAAGCAGGATACCGCGCACATTGCACCCGACGTCAGGCGGTATTCGGCGTCGTCGATGTGAGCAATTGCTTCGCCGTCGATGACGTAGACAAATTCCATGCAGTTGTGAAAATGCTTTTTTACTCCGAGAGCTTTTTCGTAATTTGCCAAAAAGACATTGTTTTTATCACGCTCGTGTTCATAATTATACATAAAGATTATATCTCCGATTATTTTTTATACATTGTGCTGTACTAATTATATCATATCAAAGCATATTCGTCAACCCCTAAAAATGCCCAAAGGCTAAAACTGCCTATAAATATACCAATTTTGCTATTGAAATGCGGTGCGTATTTTGGTAAAATTATTACAACAAAGGTCGCCGCGGCGGCAACGGTTTGACACAATGCAAAATTAACTCAATTTATTTGCAGCTGTAAAACTATTCTGCACTTTTGCGGCAGCGGCGGTCAAAAGTTTTAGGAGGAAAACTATATGAAAAAAATTCTTTCAGCCCTGCTGACAGCTTCCATGCTGCTGGCAAGTCTCGTTATCTGCGCGGTTCCCGCGTCGGCGGACGGCACAGTTAACGCTGCGACGAACACGTTCAACGCGACGGACGACAACCCCACGATATCAACTGCGGCAGACTACATCGCTTTCTTCAACGCGGCATTCAACCAGATGGAAACATTTGAGGGCAAGACAATCACGATGCTGAACGACATCACGCTCAACGACACGTCCGCCGCCGACTGGTATACCAAGGCAGACGTCGTAAAGCTTGAGGGCAAGAAGACAAACTCTAATGGAAAATGGTTTATGGGTAATTTTGACGGCAACGGTCACACTCTCAAGGGCGCGTACGTTGCAGGCGGAGCGGACAGCTACTTCAGAGAATGGGACTGCCCCGTCGGCTTGTTTCCGTGTCTGATGAACGGTTCGATAAAGAACCTTACGGTTGACGGCTTCTACGTCGTGTCTAGTAATACATTTGACAGTACCGCAACCTGGGGCAAAGGCGGAACGGGCGCACTTGTCGGTCACTTGAAGAATAATAACGGCGGTAAAATTACCATCGATAATGTTACTATGAAGAATGGTACTGTTGCATGTACGGATACCGCGAACGGCGGACTAAGTGCATTTATAGGCTGTTGGGACGGCGGAGATGCTACAAAAGGATTTGAGAACGGTATATTGCAAATAACCAACTGCACGGTAGAAAATACAGTAAAGCTTGTAAGCGGCAATACGACGATTGCCAAGGGCGGTATTTTCGGATATATCAAAAATCACCACGGTCTGGACACTGCGGTTATCGACCTTTCTGCTTCTAAGTTTGTGCCCGAAGGCAGTACCGCGGAAAGCAACGCTCTTCCGATTGCGGGATACATTGCGGTTACGCCCGACTGGGATATAACGGTAACGCTGATAAACAACAGCAAAGGAATTAATAAGGAAGTTACAATTCCGATAAAGAACGCAGATGATTTGCTTACTCCGGAGCTTAATAAACTTTGCGTATACGGAAGTACCTACGTTGATCCGGGTAAATTTGTAATTACCTGGTCGGTAAACGGCGTAACTACCACTGAGGAATACACAAAGGGCGCAACACCTTCCTACAAGGGCTCTACCGATAAGCCTGCAACCGAAACTCATATCTATGAGTTTAAGGGCTGGTCTCCCGCTATTGCCACTGTATCGGCAAACGTTACTTATACCGCCGAATACGATGAATACGAAAAGATTACCGTAACCTGGGTAGTCGACGGCGTAAGCACGGTTGAATACTACGCAAAGGGTACAATGCCTTACTTCAAGGGCGAGACCGACAAGGAAGCCGACGACGACTACGCTTACACCTTCAAGGGCTGGGACAAGACGGTTGTTACCGCCGATGAGAACGTTACCTATACCGCCGTATACGACAAGACGGCTAAGTACGAGGTAACTTGGGTCATCGACGGTGTGGAGACCAAGGAGATTTACTTTGAGGGCACAAAGCCGTCCTACAAGGGAACGGTCAAGAAGGCAGACGACGACGAGTACACCTACAAGTTTATCGGCTGGGACAAGGAAATTGTCGCCGTAACCGAGGACGTCGTATACACGGCACAGTTTGAAAAGACCGCAAAGAACGCTTCCGCTTCGAACGATACCGAGGAAGAAGAGAAGAGCGGCTGCGGAAGCAGTATTTCCGTAGGATTTGCCGCTGTTGTTGCGGTAGGATTGGCAGGAGCGGCTGTCGTCCGTAAAAAAGAGGACTGATTTACCGCTTTTTGAAAAAGCAGAATAGTTGAAAAACGCACCTCATTGAGGCAGATAAGCTTCGGTGAGGTGCATTTTAAAGAATTTTTGTAAAAAATACACAAAAAGGAGAAGAAAAAATGACAGTTAACAGACCTCCTCTCGGCTGGAACACTTGGAATACGTTCGGAAACAAAATAGACGAGAAGCTTCTGCTCGAAACGGCGGATTTTATAGTCGAAGCGGGCTATAAAGACGCGGGCTACGAATACGTCGTCATCGACGACTGCTGGTCTCTTCACGAGAGAGACGAAAACGGACGGCTCGTCCCCGACCCCGAAAAATTTCCGCACGGAATGAAGTATGTTGCCGACTACGTTCACTCCAAGGGGCTTAAGTTC
>CAYVLG010000144.1:0-3824 GCA_964452345.1 uncultured Lachnospiraceae bacterium | reverse complement strand
CGATAGACAAAATGTTTTCGGAGGGCGGCGGTACCGTAACCGTTCCGTCGGGCACTTTCCGCATAGGAGGTATACGCCTGCGCTCCAACGTCACGCTTAAGCTCTTGAGCGGAGCGCGCATAATCGGAAGCCGCGATATGAACGACTACGATATTCCGCTGCGCGACACGCTCGAGCCCCTGCCCGAGGACCAAATAACAACCGAGCGCTGGGACGGACACAACGTCGGAAAAATGCACTGCGATTTCGACAATCTCGCCGGCGGCCGCTGGTGCCGAGGTCTTATATTCGCCTTCGGCGCGGAAAATATAGCAGTCATCGCGGAGCCCGACGTCATCATCGACGGCAACAACTGCTACGACCCTCTCGGAGAGCAGAGCTACCGCGGTGCTCACGGCATAAGCTTTTACCGCTGTTCCAACGTAAAACTCTGCGGATACAGCATTCAAAACACGGGAAATTTTGCCCACAATATAAAATTCTGTCATAATATCCGAATGCAGAGAGTTACCGTCGAAGGCGGTCACGACGGCATACATACGACAAATTCACGCAACATAGAGATAAACAAATGTCACTTCTACACGGGTGACGACTGTATCGCGGGCGTTGCCAACTTAAATACCGTAATCACCGAGTGTATTTTGAACTCCGCCTGCTCGGGTATGCGTTTCGGAGGAACAAACGCAATCGTCAAAAACTGCGTATTCTACGGCCCGTCCGAATACGGCTTCAGACTTACACTGACCGAGGAGCAAAAGAAGGAAGGAATGACAAAGCAGGACAACCAGAGAAAGAATATGCTCTCTATGTTCACGTATTTTGCCGACTTCTCCGCCGACCCCGCTTACTGCGGAGGAAATATACTCATAACCGACTGCACGGCGCGAAACGTCGACCGCTTTATGCAGTACAACCTTTTCGGCAACGAACGCTGGCAGTCAAGTACCCCGCTCCGCTCGATAACTTTCAAAAACGTAAGAGCGGAAGATATCCTGCTTCCCCTTTACGCTTACGGTACAAAGGAAATACCGCTGAATCTCACGCTTGACAAGGTACGCGTTTCCTTCAGAAAGGACGCGGACCCCTCGGCATTCATTCACGCGGGCAAATTTGAAAAAATAACTCTCGACGACGTGGCGGTTACAAATCTCGGAGACGCTCCCCTCGTAAAATGCTTCGGCAAGAGCGGAGATGTCGCCGTAAATGATGTTCAGGGCTTGAAAAACAACGAGACGCTTGAAACAACGGACGAGGCTTGGTACTGCCGACCCATATAAAAGCATAAAAATATGGTTTGCGGAACAGTTTTTTCCATTGAAGAATTTTCCGTCTACGACGGTCCCGGCATAAGAACAAGCGTATTTTTAAAGGGCTGTCCGCTGAAATGCACCTGGTGCCACAACCCCGAGGGTCAGGCGTTCGAGCCGTGCGTCGTCCGCAGTCCGAACGGCTGTATCGGCTGTAACTCCTGTATTTCTCACGCGGTAAAAAAGGACGGACGGCTTTTATTCACGGAAGAAAGCATAAAAAAGTGTCCTATGAACCTGCTGAGAGTCTGCGGAGAAACGGTAAGCAGTGAGGAATTGGTTCGCCGTCTCTTAAAAAACGAACGTCTTTTAAAGGACGGAGGTATTACCTTTTCGGGCGGAGAGCCTTTGGCGCAGGGGCAATTTCTTGCCGACTGTCTCGACAGGCTCCGCGGCAGACTGCATACCGCCGTCCAGACGAGCGGATTCTGCGGCGAAACGCTCTTTCGGCATGTACTTGCAAAAGCGGATTATTTTCTTTACGATATAAAAATCGCCGACAGCTCACTGCATAAAAAATACACGGGCGTCCCGAACGAACCGATTTTACGCAATTTAAGCATTCTCGCAAAAAGCGGAAAGGATTTTGTCATAAGGATTCCTCTGATTCCCGGTGTTACCGATACGCCCGAAAATATTTCCGCCGCCGCAAAACTTCTGACGGAAAATAAAATTTTTTACGCAGAGCTTCTGCCGTATAATAAAATGGCGGGCGGAAAATACAAAATGCTTATGCGCGAATATACGCCCGATTTCGATACGGAGCTTCCTCCGCAGGCGCGGACGGATATATTTGAAAAATTCGGTATCAAAACAAAAATACTGTAAAAGCGAGGCAATGATATGACCGAAAAAATCACCGCAATGCTTGAATATTTAATAAGCCGGGACTATAGGAATTTAAGAACCGACGGTTTGGAAATATCGTCCTCGAAACTGAAAACTTCCCCGCCTAAACTTTGGACGGAAACTTTCCGAAAATTGGCAGCAAACGAAACGCCCGTTATATTCGATAACGACAATTTCGGCTTCAACCGTTATACAAAAACAAAATTCCATTATTCATGGAGCAATATAACTCCGAATTACGGAAGAATTATCACCGACGGATTCGCAAAAACGATTTCCGATATAAATACGGCGATTTCGTCGACCGATGACGGTGCGAAAAAGGACTACGGATATCTTATGCTCGATATGCTAAGCTCCGCCGAGATAATCGCAGACAATTACCGCGCCGCGGCAAAGCAAAAAAATACAAAGCTTTACAACGCGCTTTTAAAAATTCCGAGCAACGGCGCGGAGGATTTCTACGAGGCTCTCGTCTTTATGAAATTCTGTATTTTCGCTTTAAGGCTTGCGGGTCTGCCTCATCTGACCTTCGGCCGCTTCGACCAATATATGTATCCGTTCTACCTAAAAAGCAAGGCGGACGGTGCGAGTGACGAAGAGCTTTTGGAAATGCTTGAGGAATTTTTCATCTCGATAAACTACGATACCGACCTGTATCACGGCGTACAGCAGGGCGACAACGGACAAAGTATGGTTTTGGGAGGTTTCGACGCTCACGGCAGGGATATGTTCAACGAGCTGTCAAAATTATGTATGGACGCGTCGCTTGAGCTGTCGCTTATCGACCCGAAGATAAATCTCCGCGTCGGAAAAAATACTCCCCCCGAACGCTATGAATATGCTACTCTGCTTACCAAAAAGGGGCTCGGATTTCCTCAGTACTGCAACGACGACATCGTCGTTCCGGGACTTATCAAGCTGGGCTACGACCCCGAGGACGCGGTAAACTATACGGTTGCGGCGTGCTGGGAATATATAGTGCCGAACTGCGCTATGGATATTCCGAATATCGCAACAATGAATTTTCCGAAAACGGTAAGCGAAGCCGTACACGAAAATCTTTTGCGCTGTAACAGCTTTAACGAGCTTATGGAACTCGTGAAAAAACGCATAGCCGAGGAATGCGCAAGCATTACGGAAAAGTATTCACATACGGATATTCCCGAAGCTCCATTGCTCTCCGTGTTCGTGGACGGCTGTATAGAATCGCTTACCGACGCGGGAAAGCACGGCGGAAAATATTTGAATTTCGGCTGTCACGGTGCGGGTATCAGTACCGCGGCAGACTCCCTGGCGGCAATAAAAAAGCTGATTTACGACGACAAGACGGTATCACCCCGTCAGCTTTCGGACGCGCTCGAGGCGGACTTTGAAGGATATACGGAAATACGCAACGCACTGAAGGGCTGTCCGAAAATGGGCAACAACGACGATTACGCCGACGGCATTGCGGCGGATTTAATGACCGCCTTTGCTCAAAATATGAATAACAAGCCCAACGGCTTCGGCGGCATATGGAGAGCAGGAACGGGCAGTGCCATGGAATATATCAAAAGTGCCGAGAAGTGCCCCGCAACCGCAGACGGCAGACGTGCGGGAGAACCTTACGCCTCAAGCTTTTCGCCGAGTCTCGGCGTGAAGCCCGACGGTCTGCTTTCCGTC
>CAYVLG010000143.1:0-3856 GCA_964452345.1 uncultured Lachnospiraceae bacterium | reverse complement strand
GGCTCCGCCCCTCCTTTCGACTGCAAAAGCATTTAACTAAACTCGTTGCTTTTTTCTTAACTTTTTGCTCTCACATCATTGACAAAACTACAAAATTCACATAAATCTTCGTCTATCACATATCTTTTTACATTTTTTAGCCTTGCAAACGGAGTGCTTTCCAAAAGCAGTACTTTGAAATCGTGCAGACAGATGCTCTCGGCAAACAGCTCCATATCTTCATCCGAAAAATACGTGCGCATATTGACCATAATAAACAGCTTATCACGGTCAAGCTCGCGTACAAGCTCCATATAGGAAAATATTTTTTCTGCCGTACTCATACCGTCTTCGACAAATTCAGGTGATACGGCGCGCAGAAGAGGACCTATGGCAACTTTTTTGCAGTCGATATCCAATGAAACGTTTTCCGCCAGCTGTTGAGCAAATTTTTCAAATTCACTCAACAGCCCGCACGTCTGCGAATAATTTTCGGGCAGCATAGCACTTTTCTCCAAGGCGGCGTAAAGCTTTGTTAAGAGAGCTTTTCTGTTTAGCTGAAACGGCGTGAACTGCAGGGTTACGTCGGCGTAACGGCTGAATTCGACGGGTGTATCGGAAACCGACAGTACACATTTTCCGCTCGCGCCGTCTGCCTGCAGAATTATATTGCTTACGATTTCCGCAAACAGCGGTTTATTTTCAACCACAAGCTCGGAAACCGAACCGTTCGGAAGCTTTATGACGTGCTCCATGTCTTTGTAAACAAATTTCATAGTATAATCAGCCTTTCGTCGCTTTCTATTACCTCGCTGTGATATTCACCCGTCACGTATTCCATTCCCGCAAATTGCTTTTCCGTCACCGTCATAACCTGGACGATACCATGCGTCGGACGGTTCTTTTTTATAGTTTCAAGCACTGCCCGACCCGCACTCGGCGTTATGAGCATTCGGCAGTATACCGACTCCTGCATCATCAAAAAGCCGTTTTTTATAAGCATTTTGTGAAATCTGCGGTATTCGCGCTTGTTTTCGAGCGTTTCGGTGGGAAGGTCGAAAAATACCAATACTCTCATAAATCTGTAGTTCATAGACTGTAAAATTGTATCAGCGACAGGTCGCCGTCGTTGAGTGCGTCAAAGACGCTCCGACAATAATATTTTATGGCATTCAGCACGGTTTGCCGCGATTGGTTTATGGTTACATATTCGTTCAGTACGTTTAAAACGCCGTGTTTTTCTTCACTCAAAAAATCTGTCGGCTGCATAGCTTTAACCTTTCTGTCAACCAAAATTCTGAACGGTTCCATCAAGTCACAGCTTAAATTGAAATGATTGAACATATTGTCGTGAAAAATTCCGAGCTGGGTAAGATATCCGTGAGCGGCGATTTCGCGGTTGAATGCCGAAAGAATTATGCTGTAGCCGTAATTAAGCGCGGCGTTGGTTGGATTTTCTTCGCTTCGTGTAAAATCCATTCCGAACAGCGCGTTGAAATAAACCTTTGCGGCGTGACCCTCTCGGTTGGTCGCGTCGTGCGGCTCTATTTGAGGCAGATACGAGCGGAGCAGTGCGGCTTCGGGCTCCTTTTTGAGCTCTGCCAAAAAGTCGGCTTGTTTTCGTATCTTTTCGGCGACTATATCGGACCATACCGCGCCCTTCAGGTCGTCGCTCCAAGAAGCCTGAACTTTTATTTTGCGGGAGCAGTCGTGAGCTCCGAAATAGGGAACAAGTTCTGCGTTCGGCGTTCGTTTGGAGTCACAGAATATGACTTTTATTTTCTTGGCGGTAAGTGCTTCGATGAGACAGCCCGTAAGCGCGACCGCGGGATTTTCAATGAGCAGTATGGCAATTTCGTCGAGAAAGACCTTTTTGGTTTCCTCGGCGCGCACCACCATAAAGCCCATTTTGTAATCCAGCTTACAGCGCGAGGCTATAACGACGGTGCGCCAGCTCATAACAAATCAAGCAGGTTGTCGGAGACGTTTTCAAAAAGACCCGAGGCAGATACGTCTACGATACGGACGTCGTCATAGTTCTTTTTCCAGTTCGAGAGAGCTGACGAAAGTCTTGAGGCTCCTACTTTTGATTTCCCACCTATTCCGGTGAGGTCTGCGGTTTTTGCCCTTCCGAACAGTCCTTGTATCTGCAAAAGGATTTTTACCTGCTCGGTTATCTCAAGCTCGGAAAATTTTGCTCTTCCTTGTTCCACGGTATCCACAGGATTTGCGGGACGGTATACGTAAGGTGCTTGCTTGAGCTTTTCGGCGTAGCAGTCGTATAAGGCGAGGTTTTTCTCTTTGGAAATTTCGTCGTAAGCTTCGTCGTATACGATGTTGGCGTTCTTTTTCTGTTTACCGTCAAAGGATTCAAGTTTCTTTACGTATCGCTCCCATTCCGGCGACGTCTTATACGCGGTTAAAATGCCCATGCCGATTACTTTTCCGCCGCTTTCTTTTCCTGTTATGCAGACTTTCAGACTGTTGTTGAGCAGAATCACGGTGTTTATCTTGATAATACGTTTGTTGAGAAGAAATTCGACGTCCGAAACGGGTTTGCCCCAAATTTTTGAAATTGTATCCTGAGCATATTTAAGTGCAAATTCACTGTCGCTTAAGAATTTCTTTTCACAGAGCAGTTCCACGGGCATAAACATAACGTCGCGCTTTTTGCCGACCGTGTATCGAACCAAGACGAAGAAGCTTGCCGCGGTCTTGTTGTAGCCGCCGTATATCGCGGTAGGCATATCTTTTTTCAGCGGAAACAGCCCTTCCGCTTTGGCGAGCGGCTGTTGGTTAAACAGACCGCCCTTGCGGCAGAATGCGTACTTTGTCAGATGAACGTTATTCTTTTGCGCGGTTTTCACAATACGCTCCCTGTCTTTGACCCCGCTCCAAATAACCTTATCTCCGCGTTTTACGGGACGGTTGAATACGACCTCGGGTTTTATGCTGTATTTTTCCGTATCTATCCAAAAATTCTTGCTGAATTTGTAATGCCAGATACTTCCGACGGCGATATTCAAATATGCGTCCTTGGCGTGGTGAAGGTCGTTGACCGTGCGGGATTTCAGCAGGTCAAATTCGTGTCTGAAATCCGATACCAGCCCCGCCTTTACATAGACTATCTCGGTTTCGGGATATTTTTCCTTCAGAAGCTCCGCGACGGCTTTTGTCGATTGGCGCGTCTCAACCAGCTGACGGTTTATAAATTCGCGTTTTTCCGCCTCGGTAAACGGCGTGTTTCTTATAAGGCGTCTGTACTTTTCGTCGGTCATAAGCCCTTTTTCGTGCAGATATTGCCAATGACCTCGCATTTTTGCCTGAATTTCGGGAGCTACGGGGTAGCTGTCGCTTTTTTGTCCGTTTGCTTCGGAGGCAACGAGAATTTTGTTGTTCAGCACGCTGTCGTCCTTAACAAAGCAGCGCGGCCAAATGTGCTCT
The DNA here is from genome assembly GCA_964452345.1 of uncultured Lachnospiraceae bacterium. GTDB lineage: Bacteria > Bacillota > Clostridia > Oscillospirales > CAG-272 > HGM12713. Next base: position 433 of record CAYVLG010000143.1, on the reverse strand, counting down.
ATATTGTATCTTCCGTCTTTCGAGAGAAGGGAGCCTATATCGATAGTCTCGCCTGTATACAGGCATTTTCCGAGCTGAAGAAAATACAGGAACAGCGTGTCGCTCTGCAGTTTGTTGTGCGCCGTATCTCCCCATGCCTCAAGCAGCTGTTTGCAACGCCGAACGTCATCGATATCTATTTGCTTGTAGAGCTCGTTCAATTGTTCGAGACGTGATTTCGTGCGGCTGCCCTTTTGTTTTTCATCCGCTCCGCGCGCCATTTCCACAAAAATTGCTTTTGGGGGCTTGCCCTGCACCTTGACAACGTCGTTTAAAATATCGAGAGTTCGTATTATCGGACGTTTTACGGAGTTTGAAATATACATATCTTCAAGCCGTTCCGACAGGCTTTTTTTATGAACGCCGTAATATTTCTTGTTGAACTCGTCGATTT
>CAYVLG010000142.1:0-3864 GCA_964452345.1 uncultured Lachnospiraceae bacterium | reverse complement strand
GTATGAGGTGCATAAAACAGTCCCTTATAACGGCTTTTGTTCTGTCCCAGGGTTGCTCCGCCCTCAAGGCCGCAGCAGACGGAGGTGAGACGGTACGACGCAAGCTCGACGGCTCTTGCCGTACCCGCTATGTAACCGCCGCTTTCCGCCATTCCGCCGCCGGGATTTTTTATAAGCGATCCGATTATCATATCGGCTCCGACTGCGCACGGCTCGCGGGTCTCGGTAAATTCTCCGTAGCAATTATCGACAACAACGTAACAATCGGGCTTTATACTCTTAACAAACGCCGTTACCTTTCCGATATCGCCGACGCTTAACGTCTTTCTGTTCAGATATCCCTTTGAACGCTGAATGAAAACGACCTTGACGCGCTCTCCCTCTCTTTCAAGTACCTGCTTTATTTTCTCAAAATCGAATTCCCCATTCGGAGAAAGCTCCGCCTGACGGTATTCGACTCCGAAATCGCGGAGTGAGCCGTTGCCCGCCGTACCCGTATTTCCTATTACCTCATCGAGCGTATCGTAGGGCTTGCCCGCAATTGAAAAAAGTATGTCTCCGGGACGCAAAAGACCGAAAAGACCGATTGTCAGTGCCTGTGTTCCGTTCACTATACTGTGTCTTACAAAAGCCGCCTCCGCGCCCATTACCTCGGCCCAAATTTCATCGAGTATTTCCCGTCCGCGGTCATTGTAGCCGTATCCGCTTGTCGGATTGAACACCGCCTCCCCGACTCTGTGAGCCTTAAATGCGTCCATAATTTTTGCCGTATTTTCAAAAGAGATACGGTCAAGCTCGGCAAATCTTTCCGCCAATGCCCGTTCCGCCTCGGCGGTAAGACTTAAAACTCTGTCCGAAAAATTCATTTTTTCACCTCTTTAATCTATTGACCTTATATATTCGACGGCAAGACGTGCGCACGCCTCGGCGTCCGCCAGCTCGCACATTTCACTGCCGGTGTGTATATAACGCGTCGGTATCGAAAGCGCGCCCACGGCAGCTCCCGCGCCGGCAAGCTGCATAGAGGAAGCGTCGGTTCCTCCGTAAAGAAGTATTTCTCTTTGATATTTTATCTTTTTCTCCTCGGCTATACGGCAAAGCGCGCGCGTCAGCTCCTCGTCACATATAACCGACGCGTCCTTGATTTTAACTGCCGCTCCTCCTCCGAGAGAGCACGCCATCGGCGTCTCGTTCGGGACGTCTCCCGTTGCGGTTACGTCAAAGCAAAGCGCGGCGGACGGAGCAATCGCAAACGCCGCAGGCATTGCTCCGCGGCAGCCGACCTCCTCCTGAACGGAAAACACATAATAAATATCGTTTTTCGTTCTTACCGACGACAACTCCTCGGCAACGGCAAGAAGTACGGTACAGCCGATTCTGTCGTCAAGCGGTCTGCCGCATACGCGCCCTCCGCTCAAACGCTCAAGCTTTGGGGTCAGTACAAAGAAGTCGCCTATTTTAACCATAGCCTCCGCACGCTTTTTGCTCTTTGCGCCTATATCTATATAAAATACGTCGGACTTGAAGTCCTGTGCCTTCGTCTTGGCGTCGGGAACCACGGTGCCTTTCACTCCGTTTTCCGAAACAACGGCGGAATATGCCGCGGCGGTATAAGAAATTCCTCCCACGGGAGCTATTCTTATCATTCCGCTGTCCTCGATAAACGTAACGATAAAGCCTATTTCGTCCATATGAGCGGCAAGCATTATGCGCTTTCCCTCTCCCGTTCCGCGCTTTACCGCAATGAGATTTCCTAACTTGTCGGTGTATACCTCGTCGCAAAGCGGTTTTATATAGGCTGTTATTTTATCTCTTATTTTTTGCTCTCTGCCCGAAACCGACGGACACAGGCAAAGCTCCTTGAGTGTTGTATAAAAATTCATAGCTACTCCTTGCTTATTTTATTTCTCCGCGCCGATATTACAGCACACGGAGAATTTTTTCGCACAAATCTCTTTGAGCGTAATAATCCTTCATATTGGCAACGCACGCAGGCGAATGAAGGTATCTTGTCGGAACGGAAATTGCAAGTGTACGCACTCCGTCGGCAGTTTTGTGTACCGTTCCCGCGTCGTTTCCGCCCGAAACGTACCTTTTTACCTGTGCCGCGATACCGTTTTTCTCTGCAGTTTTCAGTGCAAGCTCTACAAGCTCTCTGTCGTAAACGGTCGATCTGTCCATAATCGAAACGACTGCGCCGTTACCGGTATCGGCAACTCTTTCCGAAGGCGGCACGTCGGCAATATCGGCAACCGCCGTGGTTTCCAGCACCACGGCTATATCGGGACGAAGCTCGAAGGCAGCCGCCTTTGCTCCCGAAAGACCGATTTCCTCTCTGACCGTAAAGCAAAAACAGGCGTCCGTATTTTTCGGCGGAGGATTCTTCTTCAGTCTGCGCATAACCTCTATCATAGCGGCACAGCCCATTCTGTCGTCAAGTGCTTTTGCCTTGACGTATCCGTCTCCGAAACGGTAAAATTCCGAATCGAATACGGCAAAATCTCCGATATCGGCATATTTCCTTGCTTCGTCGGCGTCTTTGGCTCCTATGTCGATATACAGCTTTTCCTTGGGTACTGCTTTTTCTCTTTCCTTTTTATCCTTATGATGAATTGCCTTTGAGGCGATAACTCCGTTCACATAGCCGTTTTTTCCGAGAACGCGGACTCGTCTGCCCGCAACAACTCCGTCACCGATACCTCCGACAGAGTCAAAGCCGAGATATCCGTCCTTTTTTACGTCGTTTATCATAAATCCGACCTCGTCCATATGAGCCGAGACAATAACCCTCGTTCGTTTCGGCGCATTCACGTCTCCGAACCGCATAACAGCTATAACGTTACCCATTTTATCGCGCCTTGCATCGGGAACGGTATCGGCAATTTCTTTCATTACAAATTCCGCGACGCAGTCCTCCGCGCCCGAAGGGCCGAAGGCTCCGCAAAGTTTTTCGATAAGCTTATCCGAATTCACAGCCACTTAACCTCCCCGAAATACATATTCTCGGCTATTCTGTCCGAGCATATAAATTCTCTGACAAGCCTTACGAGCGTATCGCAGTCCGTCATAGATATCACCTCGTTATATGTGTGCATTGAAGCCAAAGGAAGTCCTACGTCGACCGTAGGTATTCCGTCACGCGTAAGATTTACCGACGTTGCATTGGTACCCGTGCCCGACGGGGCGGCTATGACCGTATGCGGTATCTCCTTTTTCTCGCACAGCGCTATAACATCATACGTAAGTCCTCTGTGCGTTGCCGCGCTTACCGAAACGGAAATTCCTTTATCCATTTCCACCGTTTCAAAGTCGTCAGTATCGGGTACACGTGCAAGGTTTACGTCTATAACCATAGCATAATCGGGCATTACCGAAAAGGCTCCCGCCGCCGCTCCGCCGAGTCTGTTTGTTTCCTCGACGGACGACAAAAGCAAATAAACGTCTCCGGCAAGCTCATCGGCAGGCGTATCTGCCACCGACCATATCGCGCAGGCGGCACACGCCTTATCATCGAAGCTCTTACCGACTATTCGGTTATTCATCAGTTCACTGTATACGGGCGAAAAACCTACGGGAGAACCTATCGGGACAAGTTCTCTGACACGCTCCTCCGAAAATCCCGTATCCACAAGAACGTTTTCGGGCTTCGGCAAAGCGTCGTCTTTCTTCAGATGAGGCGGCGTTGAACAAATAACGCCTCTGATATCCTCGCTGCCGTAAACCGTAACGTCCGCAGCCTGAAGAATTGACGGGTCTATACCGCCGAGCGGAGCAACACGCAAAAATCCTCCCTTGGCAATATCCGTAACAAGCATTCCTATCTCGTCAAAATGAGCGTCTATGAGTATTTTCGGCGCGTTCGGC
>CAYVLG010000141.1:0-3901 GCA_964452345.1 uncultured Lachnospiraceae bacterium | reverse complement strand
ATTCGAGCTGAAAAATTATTTTAAGAATAAAAGCTTTGTCGGAATAACGCTGTTTCTTGTGCTTGCGATAACGGTCGTTATGTTTTTCCCGAGATTGACCTCTCTGTTTAAGAAGGACGGCGAAAGCGACAGCGCGGAACGCGCCGTTATGCTTGTCAAGGCGGACGTCGGAGAAAACGCAGATATTATCGGAGCGGCGTTTGCGTCTTATTTCACGGAATACGACGTAAGAGTTACGGATAAGAGCGATGAGGAGATAAAAAGCTCGGTTACGGACGGAGACGCGGAATGCGCCTTTGTAATGACTGCACCTAACGCTTATACTTATTATGTCGACAATCTCTCGATTTACGACTCCAATACCACGGTCGCGTCGGAGGCGTTGACCGACGTATACCGTATGTCGGCGATGATAAGCGGCGGAATGTCGCCCGAGGAGGCGGGAGAAATAATGTCGGCGGGGATAACGGGAGAGACCGTCAGCCTCGGCAAGGATCAGTCTCAAAATTTCTTTTATACGTATATAATGATATTTGCACTTTATATGGTAATTTTACTATACGGTCAAATGGTTGCCACGAGCGTTGCAACGGAGAAAAGCTCGCGTGCGATGGAGCTGCTTGTTACAAGTGCAAAACCTACCGCGATGATGTTCGGAAAGGTAATTGCCGCTTGCTTGGCTGGACTTGTACAGCTTGTTGTCGTTTTCGGCTCCGCAATTGTATTTTATAAAGTCAATGAGAGCTATTGGGGCGGAAATCAGATAATCGAATCGATATTCGGTATGCCCGTCGGGCTTCTCGCGTATATGCTTGTATTCTTTATTCTCGGCTTCTTTATTTACGCATTTCTTTACGGAGCCATAGGTTCTACGGCGTCGAAACTTGAGGATATCAATACGTCCGTTATGCCGCTGACGTTCATCTTCATTATAGCGTTTGTGGTTGTTATGACCGCGATGGCGGACGGAAACGTTGACAGCCTGCTTATGCGGATATGCTCATATATTCCGTTCACCTCTCCTATGGCAATGTTTACGCGCATAGCGATGAGCACCGTGCCGATATATGAAATTATCGTATCGATAGCAATATTGATTGCCTCCGTTTTTGCGGTCGGTGTTCTGTCCGCAAAAATATACCGTGTAGGAGTTGTGCTTTACGGTACTCCGCCAAAGCCGAAGGCTATAATAAAGGCTATAAGAAAGGGATAATTAAAACCAAACAAAATCCACCCGAATATATACCGCAGCAACAATTTCTGCGTATATGCACGGGTGGATTTTTTAGTCAGAAAAGAATGAAATGCAGTAATATGAGTACCGCGACGGAAATAAATGTTCCTCCTATGAATTGCTGCCAAGTGTGCCGTTTCATAACGAGGCTTGCCCAGAAAGCGAGCGCGTAGAGTACGGTTCCGACAGCAAGAGCGGGATATATGCCGAGATATGCAAGCATAGCCGCAGGACCTACTATACCGCAGGCATGGGCGCTTGCCTTCAGATGAAGAACTTTGTTCAGTATCAGGATTATCAGCCCCGAGAGCAGGTAATTGAGGTAAACCAGCCAAAGCTCTGCGGTAGTGCCGAAGAATATGTTTGTGATACAGCCGAGTATATATCCGCCGACGGCAAAAAGTATTGCAAGACTTCTCTGACCGTCTCTGCCCCTGTCCTTAAAGTGCGGGATTATCGGCTGAAGCGGATATGCCGAAAGCGGCAGGACTGTCAGAAAAATTATCGCGAGCGCAAAAGCCAGAGGATTGCTTCCGAACCATGCGGGGTTATAGACATACATAGCTATGACAGAAGCAAGCGCCAATACGGGTGTGAGCGTTAATATACGGAACAGCTTTGCAATTTTAAGCTTCATTTTTCCCTCCTCTTACATTACGAATAACAGAACGCACAGTGAATGAGCTATGCTTCCCAAAAGCACGAATATGTGAAATACCGAATGAAAATAACGTATTTTTTTACCGAATCTGAAAAATAATACTCCGACCGTGTAGAAAATTCCGCCTGCCAAAAGCCAAGAAAAGCCTTCAGCTCCGATTGACGCGATCATCGGCTTTACGGAAAATATTATTGCCCAGCCCATTCCTATATACGATATCATTCCGAAAATTTTGTATTTTTCTATGTCTATCGCCGTAAGAGTTATCGAAAGGGCGGTAAGCCCCCATATTATGCCGAATATCGCAAATGCCGTCGCGGGACTTTCTTTGACGAGAGCGCATAAAAGCATAGGCGTATACGTTCCCGCTATCAGCAGGTAAATAGTACAGTGGTCGAATATTTGAAATACTTTTTTTGCCGTACACGGTTTCAAGCCGTGATAAATGCTCGACATGGCGTAGAGTATAATCATCGATGAGCCGAATACCGCACCGCATACGGTACCGATAACGTTTCCGGCGAGTACAGACTTTAATACGCACAGTACAAGTGTTATAACGCCTATCGAGCCGCCGACGATATGCGTTACCATATTAAATATTTCTTCTCCCTTGGTGTAGTCGGGCAATACACGGTCGCAAAGCCGTGTTCTTTTCTTTTTTATACCGCGAGGTCTTATTCCGAGGTTTGTCGCGAAATTTTTTGAAGTATCCATTCTATCCCTCCCGTTATTTGCAAAAAGCTTTGATATGTAGTTATCAAAACTATATCGTCTTGAATATTATACCACGTAATTTGGTAAATTACAAGAGGTTTTTGAAATTTTTTTAAAAATATGATAAAAACGAATTAAATGCGTTTGATACGTCAAAAATCGTTATAAACAAAAATACGGAGAAATATTATGAAAACCATAGCTTTTTTTGATGCAAAGCCATATGATATCCCGAATTTTGAAAAATACGGCAGAGCTGCGGATATAGAATTCAAATTTTTTGATACGGGATTAAATGCAGACACGGCAAATCTTGCAAACGGCTTTGACGGGGTATGCGCATTTGTTAACGACGCCGTCGACGCGCGGACGGTAGACGCTTTGAATGCCTGCAGAATAAAAATACTTGCGCTTCGCTGTGCTGGATATAATAACGTTGACCTTGAATATGCGGCAGGCAGGCTTACCGTTGTTCACGTCCCTTCATATTCGCCTCACGCCGTAGCGGAGCACGCAGCGGCAATGCTACTGACGTCGGTGCGGAGAATACACAAGGCGTATATAAGAACGAGAGACTTCAATTTCAGCTTGAACGGAATGACCGGCTTCGAGCTGTACGGAAAGACTGTCGGGATTATAGGAACGGGAAGAATAGGACGGACGTTTGCCGATATTTGCCGCGGATTCGGAATGAAAATAATTGCCTGCGATAAATATCCGACAAAAGACGCAGAAATAGAATATACAACGCTTGAACGGGTTTTTTCGGACAGCGATATAATATCGTTTCACTGTCCTCTGACGCCGCAGACGTATCATATGTTTAACCGCGAAGCGGTGAAAAAACTAAAAAAAGGCGCGGTGATAATAAATACCTCGCGCGGTGCGCTGATAGATACGGAAGCACTGCTGGACGGAATACGGATACGTAAAATAGGTGCCGTCTGCCTTGACGTTTATGAGGAGGAGGCGGACGTTTTCTTTGAGGATAATTCGGGTCATATCCCGTCCGATGAAACACTGGCAAGCCTTTTGTTTATGCCGAACGTTATAATTACGTCGCATCAAGCGTTTTTGACCGAGGAGGCTTTGTCCGATATCGCGGAAACGACCGTGCAGAACCTCTCGGAATTTTTCCGAACGGGAAAATGTAAAAACGAACTTGTTTACCGAGAAAAGTAAAAAACTCCGAAAGCGATACGCTTTCGGAGTTTTGGCGGAGAGAGTGAGATTCGAACTCACGGAACGGTATTAGCGTTCACACGATTTCCAGTCGTGCGCCTTAGACC
>CAYVLG010000140.1:0-3928 GCA_964452345.1 uncultured Lachnospiraceae bacterium | reverse complement strand
AGAAAAAAGTGCGAAATACAATGAAAAAAACAATCACTTTTCCGTTCCCATTAAGGGTTTCGCCCTATAAATTAATTTCAGAAAGTTTTTTGCGCGCTTTTTTTCAAAAAAGCGCAAAACGCGTCCTCAAAAAGCGACAACGCGTTCTCAAGCATCCCCCGCGTCCTTAAAGCAGTTTCTTTCTCAATTCCTCGGGAGTTGAGGGGGAGAGGAGAGCCGGCGGAATGTCAAGCACCGTTTTGCATCCGCTTTCGCCCTTTTGAGCAAGTCTTGCCGCCGCGCGTGCATATGCGACGATAACCGACGCCGTAAATTCAGGATTGGAATCCAGCTTCAGACTATATTCGATAACGTGTCGGTTTTCACCGTTTATACCCGTTTTGCCCGTTCTGATAACAAATCCGCCGTGCGGTATTCCGCCGTGGTCGCGCGCCAGTTCCTCGGCGGAAATAAAATGCACTGTCGTGTCATAATCCGCAAAATAGTTGGGCATTTCCTTTATTTCTTTTTCTATTTTTGCAAGGTCGGCATCTTCGTGTGCAACGACAAAGCACTCTCTCAAATGCTTTTGCCTTGCAGTCAGCTCGGGACAGCTTCCGCTCCTTACCTCCTCGAGTGCCGCTTCAACGGGTATCGTATATTGCTTTGCGTCAATAACGCCGTCAATACGTCTTATGGCGTCCGAATGTCCCTGACTTACGCCCTTGCCCCAAAAGGTGTAGTCTTTGCCCTCGGGAAGCACTGCCTCGGCATAGGCTCTGTTGAGCGAGAACATACCGGGGTCCCAGCCTACCGATATAAGAGCGACCTTTCCCGCCGCCTTTGCCGCCTTGTCGACGTTTGCAAAATGCTCGGGTATTTTGGCGTGAGTATCGAAGCTGTCGACAACGTTAAAATATTTTGCCAGCTCGGGAGTCTGAACAGGCAGGTCGGTTGCACTTCCGCCGCACATTATCATAACGTCTATATCTTCCGTATGTTTTCCGGCGTCCGCAGCGGCATACACGGGAACTCCGGCGGTTCTGATTTTAAGCGTTTCGGGTGCTCTGCGCGTAAATACCGCGGCAAGCGTAAGATCGGCGTTTTGCATTATCGCCGATTCTATTCCGCGTCCGAGATTTCCGTAACCGTAAATACCTATTCTGATACTCATATTTCTACCTCCGAGTATAAAAAGAATGGAATTATTATAACACAAAATTACATTCTTTTCAATAGCGGAAGAAAATTTTTTGAAATTTTTTGTTCTTCGCTTCGGAAAATGCGGGATTTTGAGTGCGGGGAGAAGACTTTAGAAAGTAACGCCTGCGTTTACCGCCCGCGCTTCAGCCGCGACTGTTTTTAACTCGGCGGCGTTATACAGCGACATAACGCATTCCTCTGTCGGCAGTCTGATAGCGGCGCCTTCTATATGCAAAACGCGGAGAGCATCGTAATTATAGCTTGACAGTGGTCTGTCAAGCGCATCGTCGCTGTGTCCGCAAACAAGCACCTCGCTGCCGGAAAACGCCGATATTATCAGCGTATGATAAAAATTACCTTCCGAATTTGCCAGCTGGACGACGTCGCCTACCTCGATTTGTCGGCGGTTTCTTGCCTCCGCTGCAAACGGACCTTCTGTTTCCATCCCCGTAAAATCACCGCTGCCCGTAAGAAATCCGTACAGCTCGGCAACGCCCGTCCACGACGGCGCTCTGTCGTCAAGCGTCCGAAAATACCATCCGAACGTAGGAGTGAAATCCATAACCGAACAGCCTGCAAGCAGGCATTGCGAAACAAAATTGGTGCAGTTACCTCCTCTGCCGGTGAAGTCGGGGAACAACGGATTACGCGATAGCGCCCATTTTCGCGCATATTCAACGGCGTAACTCCTATTATATGGAAATTCAACAAGCATTCCGTACCTCCGAAAAAATATATTCCATAAAGTATATGATGAAAAAGTTAACTTGAACATTACTTATAGTGACAATATTTTTTGAGAGGACGCGTTTAAGCTTTTCTAAAAGGTAAAACGAATAAAGTACATAAGGTAAGTTAAAGTATAGTGAAACGTATTGATAAATAAACTCGACGATACCTTCGCCGTCTTACGGTTTTGATTAAAAAATGTATGGTTGAGAACCGAAAAACGTCGAATACCGAAAAAACGGAGAGCCGGCTGGTTGAGAAAATCCCAACGAACAACCGCTCTCCGCATTTTATTTTCTTGCTTTTTTATAAATTAAATTTTTCAGGAAGTTTTTGCGTCCTCAATGTGTTTTTAGGGTATTTAGCCAGAGCGCGCCTGAGGCGCAAGGTTTTTAAAAAACTTGACCGAAAACTTTTAAGGAAGCAACGTACCGCAATCCGTCCGAGATTCTTCGCTGTCGCTCTGAATGACACGGATGGGAGGGAACAGAGGACAGCACGCCCGCGCTGTCATTCTGAACAATGTGAAGAATCTCGCGGGCGGGACGAGAAACGTAAAAAAATTAAAACCAATAACGTTTTCCGTTGCCTTTAAGGGTTTCGCCTAATAAATAATTGTCAGGAAGTTTTTTGCGCGCTTTTTTTCAAAAAAGCGCAATCGCATCCCCGCATCTCCGCGTCCTCGCAGCCTCTTAAAGATTAGTTGTCGGCAATTTTGTCGTCAACCTGTTGCTTTGCGTAAGCGATGAAATCGGAGACGTTCATTATGCCTATATCGCCTTTTTTGCGCGAGCGGACGGAAACCGTGCCGTCCTCCGTTTCCTTTTCGCCGATGACGAGCATAAACGGAATTTTTTCCAGCTGAGCGGCGCGTATCTTGTAGCCGATTTTTTCGTTTCTTTCATCAACCGTTACGCGCATTCCGAGTTTTTCAAGCTCTGCCTTTATGCCGTATGCATAGTCTGTCTGACCGTCGCCGATAGGCATAATGCGTATTTGCTCCGGAGCTACCCACATCGGGAGAGCACCCGCATACTTTTCAAGCATAAGAGCCAAAGTGCGTTCATAGCAACCGAGAGATGTTCTGTGAATGATATACGGAGTTACTCGCTTGTCGTTGGAATCCGTGTATTCCATACCGAACTTTTTGGCAAGAAGCATATCTATCTGAAGGGTAACTATCGTGTCTTCCTTGCCGAATACGTTTTTGCACTGTATATCGAGCTTCGGACCGTAGAATGCCGCTTCATCTATTCCTATCGAATAATTTTCTTTTCCGAGATATTTGTCGAGAAGCTCGCCCATTATGGCTTGAGCCTCGTCCCATTGCTCGGGTGTGCCCTCATATTTATCCTTTCGTGCGGGATCCCACTGTGAGAATCGGAAGGAGCAGTCCTCCCAAAGTCCGACCGTAGAGAGGCAGTATTTCGCAAGATCGAGACAGCCCTTGAATTCCTCTGCCAGCTGGTCGGGACGGAGCACGAGGTGTCCCTCGGATATTGTGAACTGACGGACGCGAATAAGACCGTGCATTTCGCCCGAATCTTCGTTTCTGAAAAGCGTCGAGGTTTCGCCGAGACGCATGGGAAGATCGCGGTAAGAGCGTTTTTTGTTAAGAAATACCTGATATTGGAAGGGGCACGTCATCGGACGGAGTGCAAAGCATTCCTTTGTATAATCGTCGGGGTCTCCGATAACGAACATTCCGTCGAGATAGTGATCCCAGTGTCCCGATATTTTGAAAAATTCTCTCTTTGCCATAAGCGGAGTTTTGGTAAGAAGATAGCCTCTCTTTTGCTCCTCGTCCTCGACCCATCTCTGGAGCGTCTGAATAACTCTCGAACCCTTGGGGAGAAGAATCGGCAGTCCCTGACCGACTGTATCTACGGTGGTAAAATACTCAAGCTCTCTGCCTATTTTGTTATGGTCGCGCTTTTTGGCTTCCTCAACCGCTTCGAGATACGCCTTCAGCTCGTCCTTGGCAGGGAATGCAGTACCGTAAATTCTTTGGAGCATT
>CAYVLG010000139.1:0-3944 GCA_964452345.1 uncultured Lachnospiraceae bacterium | reverse complement strand
AGTCGACGAACACGCGAGAACCGTGCGTCAGGTACCTGCCGACCTCCGCCGAAGAACCTATGAAACGCTGGCACTTTATATTGCCTGCGGTTTGGATCCCAACAAAAATACGCTGTACGTTCAGTCACACGTACACGAGCACGCCGAGCTTGCCTGGATTTTAAACTGCTTTACAATGTTCGGCGAGCTGTCGCGTATGACTCAGTTCAAAGACAAGAGCGCGCGCCATGCTGACAACATTAATGCGGGACTGTTCACCTACCCCGCTCTTATGGCGGCAGACATACTGCTTTATCAAACGGACGTTGTACCCGTCGGAATAGACCAAAAGCAGCACGTGGAGCTGTGCAGAAATGTCGCCGAACGTTTTAACCAGATATATCCGAACACTTTTACGGTTCCGGAGCCTATAATTTCAAAGTCGGGAATGAAAATAATGTCCTTGGCAGAGCCGACGAAAAAAATGTCGAAATCCGACGAAAACGCAAATGCGGTCGTCTATATTCTCGACGACAAGGATACCGTAATCAGAAAATTCAAGAGAGCCGTCACGGACTCCGACACAACGGTTCGTTTTGCCGAGGGCAAGGACGGAATAAACAATCTTATGACGATATATTCCTGCTTTACGGGCAAAAGCTTTGAAGATATTGAAAAAGAATTTGACGGAAAGGGCTACGGAGAATTCAAGCTTGCCGTCGGCGAGGCATGCGCGGACGCGCTGGCACCCGTGCAAAAGAAATTCGCGGAGCTTTTGTCCAACAAGGAGTACCTTGAGCAGATTATGAAAAAAGGCGCCGAGGAGGCGTCGTATTACGCGAGAAGAACGCTCGGCAAGGTACAGAAAAAGCTCGGCTTTGTAAAAATTTAAAAGCTTTCGGCATATGCTTGACTTATTGTGAAATTTAGTGTATAATATTGTTGTCAAATAAAAGAAAGGCTGGTTTAATATAATGGAACAGGCAAAACTCGATTATCTGAAAAAAACTGCCGCTCAAATTCGCCTCGATATACTCGAGGAGGTTCACGCGGCAAGCTCGGGACACCCCGGCGGTTCACTCTCTATAGCGGATATAATTACTTATCTATATTTTGAAGAAATGAACGTTGATCCCAAAAATCCCAAGTGGGACGGCAGAGACCGCCTTGTCCTCTCCAAGGGACATACCGCACCCGCGCTCTATGCGGCTCTTGCGGAAAAGGGCTTCTTCTCACGCGATGAACTCAAAGGCTTGCGTCACGTTGACTCTTTCCTTCAGGGACACCCCGATATGAAGGGAACGCCCGGAGTCGATATGTCAACGGGCTCGCTCGGTCTCGGCTTCTCCTCGGCTTGCGGAATGGCGCTTGCGGCAAAAATAGACGGAAAAGACTTCAGAACGTATGCGATAATCGGAGACGGAGAAAGCGAGGAGGGTCAGATTTGGGAGGCGGCAATGTTCGCCGCTCACTACAAGCTTGACAATCTCTGCGCCGTATTCGACTGGAACGGACTTCAGATAGACGGTCCCGTTGCCGAGGTTATGAATCCCACGCCTCACGATAAAAAGCTTGAAGCCTTCGGCTTCCACGTTATCTCAATCGACGGTCACGATTTCAACGCAATTGCCGACGCATTTGCGGAGGCGAAAACCGTCAAGGGCAAGCCGACGGCGATAATTGCAAAAACCGTCAAGGGTAAGGGCGTTTCGTTTATGGAAAATCAGGTGGGCTGGCACGGCTCGGCTCCGAACGACGAGCAGTATGCTGTCGCGGTGTCCGATATAAAGTCAACGATGTAAGGAGAGTAAAACAATGGCTGAAAAGATCGCAACAAGAGAAGCTTACGGCAATGCACTTGCCGAGCTTGGTGACAAATACGATTTTGTGGTGCTCGACGCAGACCTTGCGGCGGCAACAAAAACGGGAATTTTCAAAAAGAAATTCCCCGAAAGATTTTTTGACTGCGGAATTGCTGAAGGCAATATGATAAGCGTTGCGGCAGGACTTGCCGCCGCCGGAAAAGTGGTTTTCGCATCGTCGTTCGCTATGTTTGCGGCAGGACGCGCCTTCGAACAAATACGCAACTCCGTCGGTTATCCTCATTTGAACGTAAAAATCGGCGCAACGCACGCCGGCGTTACTGTCGGAGAGGACGGAGCGACGCATCAGTGCCTTGAGGACTTCGCGCTTATGAGATCCATTCCCGGAATGGTCGTTATCAACCCGTCGGACGCGGTTGAGGCAAGAGCGGCGGTTGAGGCTGCCATAAATTACGTCGGTCCCGTTTATATGCGCTTCGGCCGCTATGCCGTTCCCGTTATAAACGACGGCGCAGACTATAAATTTGAAATCGGCAAGGGCATTAAAATGCTTGACGGCAAGGACGTTACCATAGCCGCAACCGGTATGATGGTAAGTATGGCTCTCGACGCCGCAAAAATACTTGCAAACGAGGGGATATCCGCTCGTGTTGTCAATATCGCGACAATAAAGCCGATTGACAAGGAAATTATTATCAACTCGGCTCGCACCACGGGTGCAATAGTAACTGCCGAAGAGCACAATATAATCGGCGGTCTCGGTTCTGCGGTTGCCGAGGTTGTATGCGAGGCATGCCCCGTTCCCGTTGTACGTATGGGAGTCGAGGACAAATTTGGTCATTCGGGCAAGGTCCCGCCGCTGCTTGAAATGTACGGTCTAACCGTTGAAAATATGGTCGCAAAGGCAAAAGCCGCAATTGCTTTGAAATAATCTTTATGTGCAAAACAGCCGAAACGGATTCATAGTCTGTCTCGGCTGTTTTTTTGTCCTAATTCACATTCAGAATAACGACCTCGGTCGGATTAAATATGCGCGGAATGTGTCCCGACGGCTTCAGTCCTCTTGAAACGGCAAGCCGTCCGCCGTATATACCCGAAGTATATTTCGGAAAAATACCCTGCCCCGGAGCAAATACGCCTCTGCCGAACAGCCTCCACTGTCCGCCGTGAGCATGTCCCGAAACAATGATATCTATATTTCTGAAACGCAAATATTTTTCGTAATATTCGGGATGATGACAAAGAAGAATTTTAGGCAGGCCGAGAGCGCAAAAATCGTCAAGCCACGCGGTGTTCGGCTCTCTTTTTTCGTTTATAAGCCCCGACGTCAAGCCGCCGAATGCGATACCGTTATATACAACATATCCGTCGTCGATCATAACCGCACCGCTGCAGGCTATTTTTTCAAGCTCCCGCGGGTCATAATACTTCGGAAGGCTTTTTATTTTACTCCATTTAAGCTTATTCCAAGAGCAGACTCCGCCGTTTTCGTGGTTTCCGACAGAATAAAAAACAGGGGCAATTTTTACAGCTTCTTCAAGCAATTCAAAGCCCGCCTGATTTCCCGACGCGCGCGTTCCGTCAAGCCTTTCAAAAATATCTCCCGGCATAAGAATAAAGTCCGGGGATTTTTCTTCAAGAGCCTTGATTATATGCAGATATTGAGAGCCTTCCCCGCTGTGAAAATCGGAAACGACGGCAAAGCTTATTTTTTCCTTAAACGCCTCGCTTTTTATACCGTATTCGCTTATTTGAAAATTATGCATGCTTCCTCCGCAAAATGCAGAGCGGCTGCCCCGAGCATCAGCTTGAGGCGGCCGCTTTATTCTTTATGCCCAACTCATTGTTGTCGGCTTTTCTTCTTCTATTATGATATCCTTGAGGAACGATACAGCTTTGCGCAGACCCTCGTCAATCGACATTACGCTATCCTCGTGTTCAATTGAAAGAACTTTATCGTATCCGCAAAGACGGAGGTTGGAGACAAGGTCTCTCCAATAGCTCTCGTTATTGCCGTAGCCTACCGTTCTGAACAGCCATGCTCTTTCAAGCTCGCGGCCGTAATGCTTGGTATCAAGCACTCCGTTCTTGGCGGTATTGTACTTATCTATCTTTGTATCCTTTGCATGCACGTGATAAATA